>CAZILR010000354.1:5631-6076 GCA_964539995.1 uncultured Planctomyces sp. | reverse complement strand
TATCGGCAGCATCGAAAGGTGACGGTTTTCGGTTCGGCACGGACCAAGCCGGATCATCCCAGCTATAAGCAGTCGGTCGATTTCGGCCGACGCATGGCGGCACTCGGCTGGATGGTCCTGACCGGAGCGGGTGGCGGCATCATGGAGGGTGCTCATGTAGGTGCCGGCCGCGACATGGCGATGGGGGTCAACATCATGCTCCCGTTTGAACAGGCCGCGAATCCGATCATTCTCAACGATCACAAGCTCATCAATCTGAAATACTTCTTCACGCGCAAGCTGCTGTTCGTCAAAGAGGTCAGCGCGATCGCGCTGTTTCCCGGCGGCTTCGGAACGCAGGACGAATGCTTCGAGACGCTGACGCTAGTCCAAACTGGCAAGCACGAACTGATGCCGATTGTCTGCGTTGACGATCCCACAAATGACTACTGGCAGAAATGGCGTC
>CAZILR010000354.1:0-5621 GCA_964539995.1 uncultured Planctomyces sp. | reverse complement strand
CGGACGAATTGCTCTCCGAAGGGTTGATCTCACCGGAGGACTTGTCGCTCTTCAAAGTGACCAACAGCGTGGACGCGGCCATTGAGGAGATTCTGCACTTCTTCCGCGCCTACCACAGCATGCGATTCGTGCGCGGCCAGTTGATTCTAAGGCTGAACCTTCCGGTTTCCGACGATCTGCTGACGCGGTTGAACGACGAGTTTTCCGACCTGCTGGAATCCGGACGCATCGAACGAGCGACCGCGCATCGTCTGGAGTCGGACGAACCAGACGCACTCCAACTGCCACGGCTGACTCTGAACTTTGATCGCAAGAAAGTCGGCCGCCTGCGTCAAATGGTGGATGTGCTCAACAACGAAGCGTGAGCGACCTCCGACGTGGAGCACGTTTTCAACGTGCTTGTCACGGGCACGTTGAAAACGTGCCCCACGTTACTTCCCTCGAATCTGCGTCCACACGTCGCCGCCGAAGAGGTCGATCATCTCAGCCAGTCCTTCAGCGACGAATTCCGTGCCGGACACGAATCGCCCCGGTCGAGTCCAGGCCTGCAATTTTTCCGGCGCAACACCCAACATGCGGACCAGCAGTCCGTCCATGTCAGCCTCCAGCAGCTTGAAGTGCCGCGTCCATTCGGCCGCTTCTTCGAGCCGGACTTCTTCTTCGCTTTGCCAGCGAATTGGATGAAACAGCAACGTCGAGTGGGGCGTGACGAGTCGTCGCTCACACGCCGCGAACGGCAGAATCGTCGCCGAGGAACATTCCCCCGCGACGACTCCAACAGCTCGCAACCCGCGCAGCTTGATGAGCGTCGCCAACGCCAGTCCGCAGTAAATGCTGCCGCCGCCACTGTCGAAGAAAATCGTCCCACGGCTGTTACGAGGCACTTCCAACAATTGCTCAGACAACTCGGTTTGCTTGTCCGTGAGGTCACCGAAGACGCCAATCTCCCAATCGCTCTCCTTGGCGGCAGACGACAACGCCCAAGCTCCGGGTGGTGGGTACGGCGACAAGCGAGACGGCTCCGACTCGGTCGCCTGGCTGGATTGACGATTCTTCTTGCGGATCATGGAAACCTTCTATTCAACGTCCGCCGCAGCGGATCACCACTCCGCGTGATGAGCCGAATGACCAAATCACGTCGCTGAAGCGTTCGGCTCGTCACGCGGAGCGATGACGGCTACTTGGCTATTCGATGCAGTACAGTGAGTCTGTTCCGCGAATCAGCATCCGGCCTTGGCTGATCGCCGGCGAAGCGAATGTGTCCTCGGCGAGTTTGTTTTCCGCGACGACTTCCAGCGTCGGCCCCGGCTTGATGACTTTCATCAGACCGTGATCGTCCAGAAAGTAGACGAGTCCATTCGCCGTCACCAACGAAGCGGAGTAGTGCGGGCCGAGTCGCTCTTGCCACTGAATCTTGCCGGACACCGCTTCGTAGCAGGTGCCGATGCCCGCATCCGACACGATCAAGAAATAATCTCCGCAGGCGATGGGCGACGGGACATAGGAGTCGGCCTTTTTGTAGTGCCACTTCACATGCGATTCATTGGTGATCTTGCCGCTACCGCGCGGGTCGATGGCCATGATGTGGTGATCGGGGAAGCCGCCAGTCATGAAGATCAGCCCCTTGTTGTAGACCAGCGATGCGACGAACTGCTCGGTCGGGCCATCGAGCATCCAAAGCTGCTTGCCGGTGTGCGGATCGTAGCTGGCCACGCACTTGCTGCCCGACAGCATCATCTGCGTGCGGCCGTCGATCTCGCGAATAATCGGCGTGCAGTAGCTGCGAGTCTTGTGCTCGCGCGGCGTTTTCCACACGGTCTCGCCGTTCGTGCGTTTCAGAGCCGTCAGGTACGACTCACCGTCGTGATCGCCGTTGACGATCAACAAATCCTTGAACACGACCGGCGACGAACAAAATCCATGCACCGATTTGAACACGCCCGGCCGAGTCTGCCAAAGTCGCTCACCCTCCAGATCGTATGCCGCGACGAGCATGTCCGTCTGATCGAGAAACGAAACATAGACCTTCTCGCCATCCGTCACCGGCGTGCCGCTCGCCCAACTGTTGAGTTTGTGTTTCTTTTCGAGCGGCGTCTCGACGACGACTTTCTCCCACAGCAGTTTGCCGGTCGCGAAGTCGAGACACACCAGCACGCGACTCGGCTGATCGCCCACGTTGGCACCGACGAGGAACACGCGATTGCCCAAGACGATCGGCGACGAATGCCCGCCATAGGGGAGCTTGACCTTCCAGGCAATGTGCTCGGTCTCGCTCCAGGTCACCGGAACTTTGGACTCGTCGCTGGAGCCATCGCCGCGCGGCCCGCGCCAGCCCGGCCAATTCTCGGCCTGAGCCGTCGTCGCCACCGCCGCCAAACAGGTCAATCCCCACAACAGCCGTCGCATGTTGGGCATGGTTTCCTCGCTGGGTTTTTGAAATTCCTCAACCAGACATTCACGGTGAAGACGTCAGAATCTCGCCATGAGGCCAAACATGCAACTCTCACAATCACCGAGGCCGGTCAATTCACTCGCGTGGAATGAGAGCAAACTTCGGATGACGTTTCGCCAATGCCGTATCAAATGTCGCCAGTTCGCGGCAACCTTGTTCGTGACAATCCGCCACGATCAACTCGTCGGAGAGGTCGGCCCCTTGCCGGACGGCCCTCAAAACGCTGCGGAGCCGTCCCTCGTCCACAAATTCGAGATTGTGGACCGTCAGCAAACGAGCGAACGAATCGACGATCTCGTGGCAGGTCCAGCCGTAAAGTCGGGAGAGCACCCAATCCAGTTCGACCAGGACTTGATCGGGGACAAAGAACGTCGCACCTTTTCGGGACAGGAGCTTCATCACCGCGCGGAATTGCGATTCGTCATCGCGTGTCAGATACCGCACCAGCACGTTGGTATCCAACCCAATCATCGCCCCGCCTTCTTAAATCGGCGAATGGCCCCGTCGCGGACGGCGGCCTGAATTTCAGATTCCGTGGCTGGCTTACGGCGTTTCTTCGTGGGAAAGCCTCCTGCCAATTCCTCAAACGTGGCCGACTTGGTGGTCAACAACACGCGACCGTCCGCTTCGATCTCATAAACCAGTAACGACGACGGTTTAATCCGCAACGCCTGCACGACCGCCTTGGGGATCGTCGTCTGATTCTTTCCAGAGAGTTTGGAAACGATGCTCATTCCAGGAATTTATTGTCATTCCTGGAACTCAGCAATCCTCCCTGGACACGGCTGACCCATTCTTCGTGTTAGGCAACCTGTAGCCCGACCCCTTGTGGGTCGGATGATTCCAAATTCGGCGGTCGTTCTGGAAAACATCGAATGCTCCGACCCACAAGGGGTCGGGCTACAGACACCACAACTTGAAGAATTAGCCAGCCGTGCCTCTCTGGATCGGACTCTGAGATTCCTGGCGTGCAAGCCTTGACTCAGTCTGCGAATCCTCCAGCATCCGCAGTCATGTCTTCTCGCTCTCTCACTGCTGCTGTGTGGACGCCGTCCGGCCGAGGGGCCGTGGCGACGATTCGTGTGCTGGGCGATCTCGCGACACTGTCTGAAGGAATCGCTGGAATCTTTCAAGCGGCGAGTGGCCGTTCGCTGGACGAGATTCCGCAGCAACGCATTGTTTTCGGCCAGTGGGGACGCGGGTCAGGGGGTAAGGGTCAGAGGTCAGAGGCCAGTCAATCACATCCTGCGGCTGAGGATGTCGTCGTGTGTCGCACCGGGCCTGATGCTTGCGAGATTCATTGTCATGGCGGCGATGCGGCGGTGCGGCGGATTCTGGCTGACTTGCGAAGCTTCGGCGGTGAGATCGTCGAATGGCGGTCTCAACTCGAAGCCGAGCGAAGTGTGTGGGAGCGTGAGCACTCGGATGCTCTCTCACGAGCGACGACTCTGCGAGCCGCCGGCTGGATCGCGGCTCAGGCTGGACGAATGGAACGAGCGATCGCGGAGCTGACCGAACTGGTCGCCAGCGGTCAGCGCGAGCTTGCGGCCTCACGGGCGAACGAGATGCTGGCGTGGGCGATCTTCGGAAGACACCTAACTCGGCCGTGGGAGGTCGTATTGGCGGGACGGCCGAATGTTGGCAAGTCGAGCCTCATCAACGCGCTGGTTGGATTCGAGCGCTCGATCGTGTTCGACGAGCCGGGGACGACGCGCGACGTGGTCACGGCCGACACCGTGCTCGACGGTTGGACCATTCGGCTGAGCGACACGGCAGGACAGCGCGGCTCGGCCAAAGACCTCGAAGCCGCCGGCATCGCGCGAGCACGCGAAGCATTCGCGAATGCCGACGCGCGGCTGCTGTTGATCGACGTTAGCCAACCGCCACATGCCGACGATTGGCAATTGCTCGCCGAATGGCCCGACGCGATTGTCGTTGCGCACAAAGTCGATTTGCCTGACGCTTGGAGCGAAGCGTTGCCAAAGAAGACGATCCGCGTGTCGTCGTTGCAGCGCACTGGACTGAGTGAGTTGTCTCCGGCGATTGTGACTCGGCTGGTGCCAACGTTGCCGCCCGATGAAACGGCGATCCCGTTGACCGACCGCCAGCGATCTGAGTTGATGGCATTCACTCGTCTCTGATGCCGCCCCTTTCCAGCGATAGCGTCGCCTCATGACCAGCCCGCCAGAGATGAAGATGTTGCGAGACCCGGCCAACCTCGATACTTTGGCGATGTTTGATGCGTTCGTCGGTCACGAGAGGTTTCGACCATGCTGACCATTTCCGGCTCGGAGTCGCGTTTTTGCGACGGCCTGTCTCGCCGCAGTTGCCTGCAAATCGGCGGGCTGGCGTTGGGCGGGCTGGCTCTGCCGGAAATCCTGCGAGCGGAATCCAAGAGTGCTGGTGCCCAGTCTTCGAGTTCCACGCGAACGGCCAAAGGCATCATCATGGTGCTGTTGCCCGGCGGGCCGACGCACTTGGATACGGTCGATCTCAAGCCGGATGCTCCGCCGGAAATCCGTGGCGAATTCCAGCCGATTGCAACGAAGCAGCCCGGAGTCGAGATCTGCGAGTTGTTGCCGAAGCTGGCTGGCATCGCTGACAAGTTGACAATCATCCGCTCGTTGGTCGGGTTCCGCGACGACCACAACACGCATTGGTGCTCGACCGGCTGGGAGTCACATCCGGCGATGGAATCATCACCCATCATCGCGGGATATCCACCGGGCGATTGGCCGTCGATGGGTTCTGTCCTCTCCAAACAACTCGGCCCGCGAGTTCCCGGAGTTCCGCCTGCCGTCGATCTGACGCCGATCGCTCCCGATGCTCGATTCATCCTTCGCACACCGCCAACGCAGCCCGGCTATCTCGGATCGGCTCACGCGGGGTTCGAGGTCGAAGCGGTCGATCGGCGAAACATTCAGCTCAACGGCACGACGCTCGATCGCGTGTCCAACCGCCGAGCGTTGTTGAACAGCTTCGATCGCTTCCGCCGAGAGGTCGATCAAGCAGGCTCGACCGACGGCATCGATGAGTTTCATCGACAGGCGTTTGAAGTGCTCACGTCGCCGCGACTCGCTGAGGCGCTCGACCTCAGCCGAGAAGACGCCGCCACTCGCGGCCGATACGGCCTGAATCGCGCCTATCCCAACGAACGCGATGGCAAGAC
>CAZILR010000353.1:2478-6083 GCA_964539995.1 uncultured Planctomyces sp. | reverse complement strand
CATCATCAAACATCGGTCAAGCGGCAACACGGAAATCGCGGCCTGGACCATTGCTGTCGTTCGGCGCGCGTCGATGCTGGCCTTCACGAATGGTCAGTTGTAGATTGTCGCCCATTCGGTGGCTGGCCACGTTGGGACGTGGTGAGCACCGAGCATTCTTTGAAAGGCACAAGCACTCCATGCGAGGCCGATTGTCGGCCTTGATGACAATTTGAAATTGACGCGTGTGCGTCAAGAACTGCTCTTCGAGAAACGACCAACTTGGGCCGCAAGGCTCATGCGAAAAGAGGCAGTACTTGGACCGCGCTCCCGAAAGGGAGCGTCGGCCGGGTGCTGTTCTTTCTGCCCCTTGGCCGGGGTCTGTTGAGCGGCTCTGGTTTGACGCTCCTCTCGTTTTGAGAGGGGCCTGTCGAACCCCAAGAGCAAGAAAACCACCAACGCCTGTGAACCAGACTTCGGGGAGACCGTTATGCGTCCGCAACTTCTTTTGGTGATGTTCGCATTTTGCATTCTGATTCATGGCACAAGTTCAGGGCAGCAACCATCGCCAGCCAAACCGGCTGCAATCTCCAAGGTTGGCCTTCGAGACGGAAAAACTCTCGTCGGTCTTATTGAAGAAGACACGCCGAAGGCGCTTCGGTTGCTTGATCTCAAGACGAATCAGGTTTCCGAGATCAAACGCGCGGACATCAAGGAGGGTCCAGCAGCACTCTCGGATGAAGACGCCTACAAGGCCGTACCGCCTGAAAACATCGTGGCGGCGCGAGTCACCCGATCTATTCCGCGTGTTGGTGGCGCAGGCAAGATCGCGTCGGTTGATGGCGGAGTGATCTACGTCACGTTGGGTACTTCGCACGGCCTGACGGACGCAGATCGACTGTCAGTGTTTCGCGGCGAACAAATCATTCGCGACCCCGATTCGGGCGAAGTCCTGGGCAAGCAGCGTCGGCTTGTGGCAAATCTCCAGCCTCAGAAGATTGACGAAAAGCTCACGAAAGCCAAGTTGATCGGCGATCTCGAAACGGAATTGCAAGTCGGTGATGTTGTCGAGTTTTCTGGCAAGTCGATGGTCATGGCGGTGATTCCGGCCACGGACTCGGACGGGAATTGCCCGCAAGGCGCGCTGAAACTGGCAGAGATGTTGACGACTCGCCTGACCGAAGGAGGCGCAACGATCGTCGAGCGAACGAAACTTGCCGATGTCATCGTCGAGTTGGCATTGTCCAGCACACAGCTTTTTGACTCCGAACAGACACAAAAGATCGGCAAACAGCTTGGAGCAACGGCCGTGCTGACTGGCAAAGTGATCCGAGAAGGGAATCTCTCCCGCACCGGACAAGTGAGCCTGCGCTTGGTCGATGTGGCGACCGGCAAAGTTTTGTTTGCGACGACCTACAAGGCATACCCATTTGATTTCACAGAAGGCACGTCCCCGTTCGCGGTTGGTGGTGGCGAACTCGTTGTCGGTGACGGCAAGAAAGCGGACTTGTTAAAGGCCGTGAAGCAAGTCGCGCCGTTGACAGTCAAAGGCACATGGTCTCTTTCCGATGGCGT
This sequence comes from uncultured Planctomyces sp., assembly GCA_964539995.1. GTDB lineage: Bacteria > Planctomycetota > Planctomycetia > Planctomycetales > Planctomycetaceae > SXKJ01. Next base: position 4,529 of record CAZILR010000353.1, on the reverse strand, counting down.
GTTGACGAACACAGCGAATCATTCCGTCGTTGAACTCCCCACGGATGTCAGAGGCAGCTACCAACTCTTTCTTGAGCTACGGAGACGTGGCGGTGGTACGGGGAACACCGTGCTTGTGACTCTGCCCGTCGGTAATAGCGCGGTCTATTTGGATCTTGGCGCGGACAGTCAATATCACGGTTTGTCGTTCGTCCGCGGTGCCCATTCATCGACAAACAACACCCGCCAACCCGGCAACCTACCGCCGGATCGATGGTGCGAAGTCAAAGCAAACGTCCGCATCAACGGCGAATCCGCAAAGATCATCGTCTTCGTTGAGGACGCCAAAGTGATCGAGTGGAACGGCAAGATCGCTGACCTTTCGACCGACAAGAATTGGACTCCGTCAAAATCGAACCGAATCGGAATTGCCGTACTTCGCAGCACCGTTGAAATCCGTAAGGCAGAGCTTCGCTGATCGCCCAAGCGTCGGTTCTGTGATATTCGAAACGCACTTGGATATTCGAAACGCACTTGACGGAATACGGCGATGACGTTTGATCGAAAATTGCCAACTCTCCAAACGCTGTCCGACGCGATCACCACGTTCAATGACAGATTTTCACGACCGGCGATGAAGACTCCTCGTATTGACGACGTTGTTCCGATTGCGAGCTTTCGGCAATCGGCCCCACTCTGCAAATTCCCAGGGATTTACGCATTCGTGATCGAGCAAGTCGTCCTCTACGTCGGAAAGACCGACGGTCCACTTGGGAAACGAATCGGTTCGTACCTCAAACGGGAGCCATCTGGCGATTACGTTTACAGCAAGCCACTCCCCAACGAGCAGCTAATGAAGCCAACACAAGTTGCTCTGATTACGTTCCCCGAAGAACGATACTTTGAAGCCGTCGCTCTTGAAGGATTTTTGATTGGCGAGATTGGGCCACCCCTTAATCGAAATGGCGTCAAAGGGAAGAAGGCAAGTAACGATTATCTCAGGGAGTACTTGCGGCGGTTAGAGATTTCGGACGCAAGCCGCGTTGAGTAATTTGAAAGGGTGTCGCGAGACAATTCACACGCCCTTTGATGACTCAGGGCGTGCCAACCCATTTCAAGACGGTCGCCCAATGCCTGCGAGTCAGCCACGGATGTGGTTCGGCTAGTGGTCCAATTTGACTTGTGCTATGCCTCGCCGGATTTCTTGTTGCACGGGAGGTTGTCATGTCTGTCGCATTGTCGTCGGCCGAGATTCCGCTCACATCCGAAGTCCGGGAACTTGCGGCGCGGTTGGGTGTTGCCGCCGAGCTGCCGAAGGTGTTGGAAATGACTCGCGAGGTCTTCCCCAACGCGGCCGTGGAAATCAACGTCGATGCCGACCCGGAAATTGCCGAGGAAGTTTGCTTGGCCGTCGTTGTGCGGACGGATATCGCGGACGGAAGTGAGTTGTTCCGAATCGCTCGTCCGTGGCATCGACGCCTCTTTGAGTGCTGCCATCCACACAAGGCGTCCGCCTTTCGGCTCGACACAGGTTGGCGTTCATGATCGCTGATCGTGATTTTCTGAACGTCGCCATTCGGCTTTGTCTGGCGGGAACCGAAGCCGATTGGCGAACTGCCGCGAGCCGTGCTTACTTCGCGGCGTTTCACGGCGCAAGGACATTGCTGACGGCGATGGGCTTCGAGGTTCCGCGCGGTGACCAAGCTCACGCCTATTTGTGGCGGCGACTGGAAAGCTGTGGTGCTCAGCGTGTTGGCGAAGCCGGATCGTTGCTGAGTGAACTGCGAACGTACCGCAATCGAGCCGACTACGACTTGACGATGGACTTCACGCTTCGTGACGCAAAGTACAGTGTCGAAGCCGCCGATGATGTGATTCGGACATTGAATCAACTGACCGCCGACGAACGCTCAGCAGCCGTGGCAACGATCCAAACTTACGAACGCGATGTGCTCCACGAAACAACCTGGCGCTCGCGGCCTCGATAGCTGATCGCCCTCTTCGGTGGCAAAAGGTGGATGGAACCAAATCCAGGCTCCATTCCCCGGCCGACCATTCACTCAGCCGACGAA
>CAZILR010000353.1:0-2468 GCA_964539995.1 uncultured Planctomyces sp. | reverse complement strand
GTACGTGGCGCGCGACTGCGTCATCTCGTACGACCCCGCCGGCACGAACAGGTTCTTGCCCACCTCGAACCGGCCGACGAGCCGCTCGTAGTTCCGGCTGAGATCGACGGAGAGCGTATCGCTGTTGTTCAGCTCGAACTGGATCGACTCCAAGCGGGCCTCGTCGGTGATCTTTTTGCCGGCTCGGTCGGTGACGTAGAAGGCGTCGAGCACTTGGTCGAGCGACGTGGCGATCTTGGCCAACTCGATCGAGAGTTCCAGTCGGTAAATGGCTCGGCTGATCGTGTAGAGCAGGCCGGGGCGGTCGTGGGCGAAGACGCAGACGATGTTGCAGCGGTCGGACGAATCGTTGTCGATGGTCACTCGGTTGGAGAGGTCGCTGATCGGAGCCTTCGCGCTCTTCCAACTGAAGCGGCGCGAGCGTTGGAACATCTCATCGACTTTGACTTCCTTGCGCAGCACTCGGCGGATCGCCTGGCCGACATCGTTCATCCGTTCGGGGGGAATCTTGCCGCTGAAGTCGGTGTCGCGGACATTGAAGACGTCCACCACGATGCCATCGGTCGTTGTGCAAATTTCCGCCGACAGGATTTCCAGTCGCTGCGACGTCAGCGTGCCGGCGATGCGATGGAAGCAGCCGGCCGAATGTTGCTGGTCGAGCACGATCCGGTATTCAACGGTGTCCGTGCTGGTGTCGTGCGTGGCCCCGACGACGATCTCTCCTGGTTGCAGGCGACGGATGATTTCCAGATCGGACGCGATGCGATTGCGAGCCGTCCCCAGCAGGTAGTGAGCCGGAAACTGCTTGAGGTGTTTGTCGAGCCACAGCGCGAGCTGTTGTCGTTGTTCGTCGGTCGCGCTTTCGGTGATCAACGCCTTGGTGACGTGCTCGCGGACTTTGTCGAGCCGTTCTTCCTCCAGGAACTTCGCTTGTTTCCCGCTGAGAATCAGCATGGACCGGTCATAAAGATCGGTGAGCAGACCTGACTTCCAGTCGTTCCAAATGCCGGGGCCGACGGCGGAGATGTCGGCGACGGTCAGCACATACAGCATCGTGAGCCATTCCGGACTGCCGACCATGTGGCTGAAGCGGGCCAGTTCGCCGGGGTCGGCGATGTCGTGCCGGAACGCGACGTCCGCCATCACGAGATGCTTGTGGATCAGGAACATCAGCAGCTCGCGCTGCGTCTGCGGCAGGCCGAGCCGAACCGCGATCTTCTCGGCGATGTCCCGACCGAGTTCGCTGTGATCTTCAACACCACCTTTACCGACGTCGTGCAGCAACATCGCGAGATGCAGCAGCGACTTGAGTTTGATCTCGCGGTACGCGGCTCCGACGGGGCCAGGTTCATGCTCGAACGATTCGATGATCGACATCGCTCGCAACGTGTGGTCATCGACCGTGTAGCTGTGATAGGCGTTGAATTGCAGCAGACAGCGGACGCGAGTGAACTCCGGCAGCACGATTTCCAGCACGCCGGTCTCGTGCATCGCTCGCAGTGTCTGACCGAGACAGCCGCGTGGCTCCAGGATCGCCATGAACAGCCGCGAGCATTCCGCGTTAATCGCCCCACGAAAACTCGGCACGTTCTGACGGATGCGTTCGAGCACTCGCGGCGCGATCGCCACTCGCTGCCGAGCCGCCGTCAGGAACAGCCGCAGCACCTGTCGCAAATCCGAGCAGATGGCATCGAGCCAGCGATTCGGAACGTCGAGCCGCGTCGGGCTGATGCGGAAGTGGCCGTCCTGCCGACGAGTCAACATGCGGTCGATGAGCCACTCGCGAAAACTGCGTCGCCGGTGCCGAGCGATGAACCGCGAGACAATCGACGCGACCGCCGTTGTGTGCTGAAAGTATTCCTGCATGAATCGCTCGACCGGCAACCGAGCCGGCAAGGCTTCGATGCGGCGTTCGCTGGCGATGCGAACCTGCTCGTCGCGTGTCAGCCGGTCCTGAGCCTTGCCGGCCGCGAAGTGCATGTCCACACGGATTTTCATCAAGAATTCCTGCGCCGAGATCAGCTTGCGAGCATCCTCGCCCGCCAGTCCGCCATTGAGTCGCAGCGAGTCGATGTCCAGGACGCCGTAGCACGCGAAGCCGATCCAGCGCAGCAAGTGCAAATCGCGCAACGCTCCGGCCGAGCATTTCACATCCGGCTCCAGTTGATGCGCGGCTCCCCCTTCTTTGTCCAACTCCTCCTGCCGGTTGGCGATCGCCGCCTCGAAGAATGTGCGCTGCCGAGATCGGACCACCTTGCGTTCAAACTTCCGCTTCAGGCTCGCGACCAATTCGCTCGATCCCCACAACGGCTGCATCTCGACCAGCGATGTCGAGACCGTCGAGTCCCCCATTGCCATCGCGATCGCCTCGTTCGGCGTGCGGACGCTGCGGCCAAGCTCGATCTGCGAATCGTACAACGTGTGCAGGCAATGGTTCGTCACCTGCTTGAACTCGTGACCGACCGACG
>CAZILR010000352.1:599-6095 GCA_964539995.1 uncultured Planctomyces sp. | reverse complement strand
TGCCGCGATCAATCCTGGCAACAGCGGCGGCCCGTTGATTGACTTGAACGGCCGAGTGGTCGGCATCAACACGGCGATCGCGTCCAACAGCGGCGGCAACGAGGGGATTGGCTTCAGCATTCCCAGCAATCTGGTCAGCCGTGTCGTCGATCAACTGCTGGAATACGGCAAGGTGTATCGAGCGTACCTCGGCGTGAAGCTCGACCCTGATTTCGACATCAACAAAGCGCGGGCCTTGAAGCTGGATCGTGCTCGCGGCGCGCGAGTGATGTCCATTTACCCGAACACGCCGGCCTCGCGAGCGAAGTTGCAGAAGGACGACGTCATTCTGAGTTTCGATGGCATCGACATTCTCGACGAGAACCATCTGATCAACGTCGTCAGCCTGTCGCCGGTCGGCAAGAAGGTTCGACTGATCGTCTTGCGTCGCGGCGAGAAATTCCCGATTCAAGTCGATCTCAGTGACCGGTCGGTCGCCGAAGACGATTCGTCACCTGCGGTGCCTCAACAAAGCAAAGCAGACACGCCGGTCGAGCAGATGAGCTTCTCGGAGGAACGGTCGGAGCCGAGTTCCTTCGATCTGAAATTTGAAATCTCAAATCTGAAATTTCAGATGACGATCCGCCGCACGCCATAGCGAGCGACTCAAATTTCAATCCGTCGTAACATCCTGCCGAAGTAGTCGAGCAATCCTTGCAGGTCGAGGTCATCAACGACCTCAATGTTGTCGCGCCAGCGACGCGAGGCTCGGCGGTCAAAAACGGTGGCTCCGCGACACAGGCCGGTTTGCGTTTCGACGTCGATCGCCATCGACGTGGTGTGAACGAGACGGTCTTGCGAAACCGCCGCGAGCGCGACGACATCGCACAGCGAGAAGCCTTCGTTGCCCAGATGCTCGTGCGATGCTCGCAGGCCAAACTGCAACCATTCGAGAACCGCCTTGCCGGCTCGGCCGATGCCGACGTCCGAGAGTCGCGCGAACTGATCGTAGTTGAGCACGAGTTGTTGCGCGGCATCCAACGGCACGAGCGTTTTGGTGGCCGGCGATTTCAACACCTGACGAGCCGCTTCCGGATCGGCGAAGATGTTGAACTCGGCGGCGGCCGTCGCGTTGCCTCCGACGGCAATCGAACCGCCGAAACACACCAACTCTCGCAGCAGAGAAAGGAATTCGGGATCACGTTCCTGCGCCGCATGCACGTTGGTGAGTGGGCCAAGCGTTAGCAGAGTGACCTCTTGCGGATGTTGCCGCACGAGTTCGATGAGCAATTTGACGGCGTCGTGCGGCTTGTGGAGTTCAGCGACGGCGACGGCAGATTCTCCCAAGCCGTAACGGCCAGTGAGCAGGGCCGGGTCCACGAATCCCGGTATCAAGTCGCCGCCTGGGAGCGGGACTTCCGCGTCAGAGGCTCCCAGACGCGGCCACTTCGGCGGGTCGATCAACTCGATGACCGCTTGTAAATTTCTTGTGGCGGTTTGGCCGGAGACACATCCCGCAGTCGCGGTGACAGCCAGCAAATCGACTTCGGGATCGAGCAGCGCGAGTGCGACCGCGAGGGCATCTCCAATTCCCGGATCAGCGTCAATGATGAGTTTGCTGGGCACGTTGGACATCCTTGATGGAATCACAGGGTAGGGCGGGCTGGGATTGTACGAATTGGCTCTCTGTTTTTGAGCATCAATCTCCGTCAAATCTCGGTGGCAATTTCCTGAACACGCCGCGTGGTGCCGCATTCCTGTCGGAACGGTTTCGTCAGCTTTTGCTATCAGAACGACCGTCGCAATCGGCACAACTTGCAAACCAATCCAAACGTCGCCGATCGAGGAAACAACCTTTTTTGACCACTCGGATTCGACGAACTAAAGAAAGAGGTTGTGTCTCATGCTGCGGGCGAAACGAGCGACGGTCGTTTCGCCGGCGAAGAGGGTTTCCCAAATCGTGATCTATCCACGCATCTCACTGAATGACGAAGGCGGACGGGCGGTTGCCGGGTTTCTGGCGGGCCAAGCGCTCTGTTTGGCTGTTGGATTTGGGATGGGAGCGATTTGGTTGTCCTCGAATTGGCCGGGATGGGTACTCGCTCTGGGCGTGCTCGTCGCGTTGGCCATTCAAGGGGGCACGTTGTGGATTGGATTAATCCGTCTCCAGACGGTCGCTCAGCAACAACAAGCCGAATTGGATGCTCACGCAGAACGTCATCGCGCGGACTTGCAACGGACTCAACGTGCGGTGATGTACGGTTTGGCTCATTTGTCGGAATCGCGTGACCCTGCGACCGGCGAGCACCTGCGGCGTATGAAGCACTTGGCTCGCGTGTTGGCGGAAGCTCTGCAAGCACATCCGAATTATTGTGCGGTCGTCACGCCTGAATTTATCAAACAGATCGAAATTAGCGCGATGCTGCACGACATCGGCAAGGTTGGCATCTCGGATGCCATTCTGCTGAAACCGGGTAAGTTGACGGCGGACGAACGTCAAGAGATGCAGCAACATCCGCTGATCAGCAGTCAGTGCCTCCGCCGAATCGAGGAGAAACTGGGTGCCGCGAATTTTTTGGAGATGGCTCACGAAATCGCGCTGTATCACCACGAACGCTGGGATGGCTTGGGTTATCCGTTCGGCCGGCGCGGCGAAGCCATTCCTCTGTCGGCTCGCATCGTGGCAATCGCCGACGTGTACGACGCGTTGGTCTCCGAACGGATTTACAAACCCGCGTTCCCGCACGAGCAATGCGTGGCCATGATCCGCGAGGGAGCTGGAACGCAATTCGATCCGGAGTTGGTCAAAGTCTTTCTGAGCATCGAGCGTCGTTTCGCGGACATCTCTGACCGCATTCGCGAGAATGATCCTTCACTGTCGATGTATTCGTTCCAGTGGCCCAACGACGACAACACTCCGGGAACCGTCGTGGAGGAGTTCGAGGATCTCGACAAACTGCTCGAATCTTTGGAACTGGAAACGTCGCCCCGAGCGGATCGATTGGTTACTCCTCACCGCTAACTCGTGAACCACGCATTATGTCTGTGTGTGGCCCAGCGACCGTGACGGATCGCGATACATGTCGCTCCAGCCGCCTTGCTGCGGACAGACGAAGCGATCGATGTTGGCCACCTTCTTGCCGACCATCCAGAGCAGTACGTCGCCACCGGATGCGGGATCGGAAACAGCTTCTCCGAAGCTTGTACTGAATCGGTGGTAGATGATTTCAAAACCGTTCAGTTCCAAAGCGCTCGTCAAGCCGCCGGGGTTGAAGGTGTGCAGTCCATGTCCGAAATAGCCGTTGATCGGAGTGTGCAGCAGATAGTGACCGCCGATCGTGACCATGCGGAGACAGTTTTCCAGGCACTGCCTCGTGTCGAAAACATGTTCCAGGCATCCGATGTCGATGAGGGTCGCGTACTGACCATGCTCGCTGGCGGGGACCGGCTCATTCATGTCGTAACGCAGGTCGGCGCGGGGATCGAAGTGGTCCATCGTGAGCACCCGCAACCCACGAGCACGCAGGTAGGCATTGAGGTCCGGGTGACACAGCAGTTCAGACTGCGGAGTTGGGACTTCGGCCGACTTCCAGGCATCCTGGAGCCCGAAGACGAGCACCGGGTCGGCCAAGAAACCTGGAAGAGCGAAGATCTCTTCAAAGTAGGAAACATGGCAAGGCAGGATCATGGAATGTGAGCCAGTCTGTCGGCGTCCAATACCGAGCCGACCTTGGACGGACAAGCGTTGGGTTGCTTGGATGGGACGCTCGTGACCCGGAGGATATGCGTCGGGTGTATTCGACAAACCGGATGAGAGACAAGCGATTGGCAAACACGCGATGCGCTCGACTCGCTGGTCACATCACCGAGAAGTAGTTGGCGACCGCGAAGTCGAACGCTTCGGGGGTTAGTTTCTTCGGGATGCGGTGGTAGGTGCAGTAGTTGCGGACTTGCAGCACCAAGTCACGCGGTTGGCAGGACCGCATCGGGCGGTTGATGGGACGGTAATGTGTCGCCAGCAGGTACTCGATCGTGTCGCGGTCGTACTCGAAGCCGAAGTGCGGGCAGACCAGTTGCAGAATCTTGTGAAACTCTTCCTCGGTCGGGTCGATGACCGGGATTTTGTACGGAATTCGTCGGGTAAACGCGCCGTCCACAAGCTGCTTTGGTTCGAGGTTCGTCGAGAAGATAATGAGCTGATCGAACGGAACTTGAACCTTCTTACCGCTGGGCATGTTCAGGAAGTCGTACCGCTTTTCGAGCGGGACGATCCAGCGATTGAGCAAGTCGGCGACGGGGCAGCGTTGCCGGCCGAAGTCATCGATCACGAACGTCCCGCAGTTGCTTTTGAGTTGCAGCGGAGCTTCGCAAACCTTCGTGTGCGGGTTCTGTGTGATTTCCAGTTGGTCGAGTGTCAGTTCGCCGCCGACCACGATCGTCGGCCGCACGACGTGCGCCCAACGCGGATCGACGCCAGACAGATCGAACAGCTTACTGTTGGCTTCGAGTGGCAACTCCTCGTGCTGGCCGGGATCGAAGACGCGGATAATTTCTCCTTCGATGCCCAGCGCACGCGGGATCCAGATCGACGAACCGAAGCAGCGTGTGATTCGTTCTGCGATGCTGGTCTTGCCGTTGCCCGGTTCGCCATACAGGAACATGCCGCGGCCGGAATTGATCGCCGGGCCAAGCGTGTCGAGCATCTTCTTGTTGATGATCAGGTCTTTGAATGCCTCGTGCAGTTCTTCGACGTTGACCGTCTGTTTTGCGATGCTCTGAGCGGCCATCGCCTCCAAGTAGTCCTTCAGCGGAACCGGTGCCGCGCCAAAATACGAGCATTCCGCAGAGAACGCGCGTGCTCGCGTACGGCCGGTGTCAGTGATCGCGTAGTTGAAGTCGCCGGCCTCGGCCGTACCGGACAGGGACAGCATGTGGTCAAATTTCAGATCACGAACGATTGGCTCAATGATGTTGAATGGCAATTTGATTTGATTGCAAATCTGCCGACCTGACCCGACGCCGCGAGCCGCCAGGTATTTCAGGATCAGCCCTTCAATCTCCTCACGAGTCAGCCCCGTCTCTTCGATCGTTTCCGGGCATTTGGGCCGATAAACGCCCTCGTCGGCTTCGGCGTCGCCAAGCAATTGATTGACTCGGTCAAACAAGTCCGTCAATCGCCGATCCACCCAAGCCACCGGAGCCGAATCCGTCCGCTCCGGGAGTTCGTCCGTTTCCGATTCGTCGGCCGACACTGGCTCGGCGACAGCGGCAGGTGCGCTCTCGCTGCACGCAGCAGCGACTGCGGGGGCGGGATTCGCCTCTTGGCTCTCTCCGCCTGACAACACTTCGCGAGGCTTACTGAACGACAACATGCTTGCAGGCTTTCAACGAACGGACGCAATCCCTGGGGGATACCCAGAAAATCCAGCGGCTGAAAGCTAGGTCACGCCGTTCCGTTGTCAAACCGCTTGGCGAACAGGATCGATGGCCTCCAATCGACACAACCGTCAGGTCTGG
>CAZILR010000352.1:0-589 GCA_964539995.1 uncultured Planctomyces sp. | reverse complement strand
ACTCGGAAACTCGGTGGCTTGCCGCGGGCCGGTTCGCATCGGGCGAGTTGAAATGGCCGCATCGGCCAAATACCCTCGCCCCCCTCCCACCGTGGAAATCATTCGTGGCCGACCTCGGCCGCGCTCGTCCAACTTCCCGCCTCGCATTGCAAGGAGATTGACTCACCGTGAGTGACACTGCCCTCGCCGCCAAACAGGCCAAAGCCAAGGAACTGCTCGACGAACACACGCGCCAAACCGTCCGCTGGCACTTCAGTGACGAAACCGGCTGCCCGTTCTGGCTGGAAAAGAAACGCGAGCTGAAGTTTGACCCGCTCAAAGAGGTCAACTGCTTCGAGGACTTGAAGAAGTTTCCGAACTTCGAGGACGAGTGGCTTCGCGGCGGCCCGATCCGACGCTGGGTTCCGAAAGGTCTGGCTGACAAGCCGGTCTATGTCTTCGAGACCGGTGGCACCACCGGCATCCCGAAGAGCCGCATGGTCATCGAAGATCACTGGATCGACTACGAAAACTTCAGTGACACACTTCCTGACGAGCACTTCCCGCGCGGCTCGAACTGGCTGATGCTCGGTCCGTCCGGACCGCGCCG
>CAZILR010000351.1:0-6102 GCA_964539995.1 uncultured Planctomyces sp. | reverse complement strand
AGCGGGCGGTGACGTTGCCGGCGTTGCATCATGTGCAGGACGCGCTGCGGTGCGTGCCGCTGGAAGCGATCAAGGAGATCGCCGAAATTCTCGAACTGCACCCGGCGGAAGTTCACGACACGATGAGCTTCTACGGCTTCTTCCGCGACCCGGAGCACAAGCTCGGCAAGCATCGGCTGCAAGTCTGCCGCAGCCTGTCGTGCATGTTACGCGGCGGCGAGGAAGTGCTGGCCGAACTCTGCCAAAAGTATCACCTCCAACCGGGTGACACGACTCCCGACGGCAAGTTCACGCTCGAATTCGCCGAATGCCTCGGAGCCTGCGAAGGTGCCCCCTGCATGTTGGTCAACGACGAGTGCCACATGTGCCTGACGACCGAAACGGCCAGCGATGTGATTGAGAAGTTGAGTTGAGACGAAAGGGTTGAGCAATGAGCGAACACGAACAGAACCGCCGCGTGGCCGAAAAAATGTGCCAGGAGTTTGCCTGGGATGGTCAGCCTCTTCAGGAAGGAGACTGCGTTGCGATTTTGGATGGCCGAGTCATCGCCGTAGCGCGAAAGCCAGACGAAGCAATCGCCTCGTTGCGGAAAGCCGATCCGAATCCGCGACGTGGAATGGTCATTGAAATCTCTCGTTCGATTCGTGATGTCATTCGGCGGACTGTGCCTTTACTCCGAAGGAGTTGCGTCACATAGCCCAGGGTTGCTGCGCATCGCGGCTACCCTGGGTAGGAATACCCCAACATCGTTTAGTACCCCGAAGGGGTTCCGTCATGTCGCAATCACTCTCCAACGTCATCGTCCACATCATTTTTTCAACGAAAGATCGAAGACCGTTACTCGCCGACAAAGACATTCGATCGCAGATGCACGCGGAACTCGGCGGAACAACGAATACATTGAATTGCCCGTCAATCATTGCTGGCGGTGTTGAGGACCACATTCATTTGCTCGCACGCCAATCGCGGACGATCACGATGGCCGATTGGATCAAGGAACTGAAACGAGTCACGTCAATCTGGATCAAGGAGAAAGGGCCTCAGTTCAAGGATTTCGCATGGCAAGCCGGTTACGGAGCGTTTTCGGTCAGCCAGTCGCAATTGAGTCACGTCATCGAATACATCCAGAAACAAGAAGAGCATCACAAGAAGAAGGATTTCAAAACAGAGTTTCGTGAATTCCTCGAACGTCACGAGATCGAGTACGACGAGCGATATGTTTGGGATTGAGCGCTACATCAATGGTCCGCCGGATGACGCAACCCCGTTGGGGTAGAACAAATCGCCGGACCCGTTATCCAGGGTAGCCGCGATGCGCGGCAACCCTGGTCTATGTGACACAATCCCTTCGGGATAAACGCAGAGGCCGAACACAACGGACAACGAGCCAAGACCACCTGACAACGGACCAAGGACAGATCGAACGTGCCAACTTTTGAACCAGTTCTGTTGAGACGAATCGGCAAGCCGAACAGTGCTTCGCTCGAAACGTATCGCGCGGACGGCGGCTATCGAGCGCTCGAAAAGGCGCTGAAGATGACTCCGGCGGAGGTCACGGAAACCGTAAAGGCGTCGGGCTTACGAGGCCGTGGTGGGGCCGGATTTCCGACCGGCGTGAAGTGGACGTTCTTGCCGAAGGACGCGACGACGGTGTATCTCGCGGTCAATGCGGATGAATCCGAGCCAGGGACGTTCAACAATCGTATCATCATGGAGGGCGATCCGCATCAGATCCTTGAGGGGATCGCGATCGCTTGTCATGCGATCAAGTGCAACACGGCGTACATCTATCTGCGGTACGAGTTCGGCCGCAGCTACCGAGCACTCAAGCAGGCGGTAGAAGACTGCTACAACGCGAATCTGCTCGGCAAGAACATTCTCGGCAGCGGCAAAGACCTCGACGTGTATCTGCATCGCGGGGCGGGAGCGTACATCTGCGGCGAGGAGACCGGGCTGATCGAAAGCCTGGAAGGGAAGCGAGCGTGGCCGCGGATCAAGCCGCCGTTTCCGGCGATCGAGGGGCTGTTCCGCAAGCCGACGATCGTGAACAACATCGAGACGCTCGCGTGCGTGACGCACATCCTGGATCGGGGCGTCGAGTGGTTCAAGTCGATGGGCGTGCCTCCCGACCCGGCCAACCCGCGCGACGCCGGCAGCTACGGGCCGAAGCTGTATTGCGTCAGCGGCCACGTCAACAAACCGGGCTGCTACGAACTGCCGATGGGCATCACCGCTCGCGCCCTGATCGACGAACACGCGGGCGGCGTTTGGAAAGGCCGCAAGGCGAAGGCGGTCGTCCCCGGCGGCATGAGCATGGGCTTCCTCACGGAGAAGGAACTCGACACGCCGCTGGACTTCAACGGCCCCGGCAAGGTCGGCTGCCTGGGCCTGGGGACGGCGGCGGTGATGGTCGTCGATGACCAAACCAACATCGTCGAGGTGCTCTACAACAGTTGCCGGTTCTACTCGCACGAGAGCTGCGGCCAATGCACTCCCTGCCGCGAGGGAACCGCCTGGATGACGAAAATCCTGGAACGCATCCTCGACGGCCGCGGCCAACTCCGCGACATCGACCTGCTGCTGGAAGTCGCCAACGGCATCGGCATCATCCCCGGCACGACGATCTGCGGCCTCAGCGACGGAGCCGCCTGGCCCGTCAAAAACGCCATCAACAAATACCGCAGCGACTTCGAGGAGTGGATCAACAGCGGCCGAAAGAGCACGCTCGTGAGTTTGAAGATGAAGTCGGGGCACTGAGCTGGATTCGTCGAAACTATGCCTTAAATGACGGTGGATATAGGCAGATTTGAGTAGGAGCGTTTCAATGAGTTCCGCCCTCATTTCGGTTGGAAAGCCCCCTGCGAACGTCGAGATGGACGTTGTGTTTGTTCATGGGTTGAACGGCCATTTTCGTGACACATGGACTGGAGCGTACGAGTGGGCATTTTGGCCTCGCTGGATCAGTGAAACACTTCCGAAGTGTCGTGTTTGGTCGTTCGATTATCCGGCCAGTGCAACGGAGTGGTACGGGCAATCAATGTCGCTAATTGATCGAGCGACGAATTGTTCTTATTGCCTCCAGGCGGAGAGCATCGGTGATCACCCGCTCGTTTTCATAACACACAGTCTCGGAGGGTTACTCACCAAGCAATTGCTGCGTCACTTGAAAGACACAACTGGCGAATTCGCACGCCCTGATCCCATCCTTACGAATCTAGCCGGCATCGTATTCTTTGCGACGCCGCATTCCGGATCGTTTTGGGCGAACACGGCATCTCGGTTTTCGTCGATTTTTCGCCCGTCGATATCCGTGCAGGAACTCGAAAGTGGCGACCGCCATCTGGCAGACCTAAATAATTGGTTCCGAGTGTTCGCATCCAACCGAAAGGTGCCCCTCAAAGTATTTGCGGAGACGCAGCCCATGTGGAAAGTCGGAATCGTTGTCGATCAGACGAGCGCGGACCCTGGAATTCCGGGAGTAGTGCCGATCCCGCTCGATGCCGACCACATTTCTATCTGCAAATTCGACTCTCAGGACAACACGACTTTTCGAGCTGTCACACGCTTCATAAATGATCGCATTGCCGATAAGCGGCCCACATATGCGGAGGGCGGGTCGAGTACAGGTTTGAGCATCCACATGGGGCTTGATAATTCACCCGTCGGCTATGACGGGCAGCCGTTGATCGCCGAACCTCAACTAACCCAGGCATACAAAATCCAACGCAAGCCCGATTCATTGAGAATCTGTTCGGACTTGCCCTACGCGAAAGAATTCGAACGTGGTGGGCCAGTGAGTGGGCACTTGTGGCAATGGTCTCCGTTTGCGTGTTCGTTCCCGGCACTTGACTTCAAAGTGGCGAACAATGGAACCGAAGTTGTGTTGATAAGCGAGGCGGAATTTCAATTTGAATATAGTCGTCCGGTGTCATCAGCGTTACTCGTGTTCCGGGATCGCCTAAATCGATCTATCGGAGTTGAAAATGAAGGTGCTGGTCCTGCACGCGCCGCCGTAATCCGTTTCAACTTCGCTCCCGCCGATGAAGAGCCTGATTTTGCAGAGCGTTACTTCCACGAAGTCTCGGTTGGCGACATTTACACATCGAAGGAAATCGAAGTTTCCGAGGAGTTAAAGAGGATTGACGAACTGTACCCGAAGAATGTCGCAGCTCGAATTAGTCAGGTTGCTGAACTAGAGCATGTCGTAATGGCTGTCGGCGAAATCTCGTGGCAAGAGACGCCGATGGGTGATCGTCGATCATGCAAGTTCTCTACTTTCGTATTCGTCGGCCCGGCCGGTCTCGGAGTTCCGGCACCGCCATCGTGTATCTACGATCTTCGACTGCATACCAATGATGAGCATTATTGGGAGACCGTGCCGGTGTCCCATGAAATCAAGCCGGGTGAGACGGATCGTTTCCAAGTGGTGCTGTTTTGCGACACACCCACCGAGCATCGCTTCAAGGTTTGTTTGAGTTCGACAACTGGCAAGGTTTTCGAAAGTCCTGACATCACCCTTGAAATGTTCGTACCGGCATCAGCAAAGCGTTTCGGTCGGCCGAAACGTGAAGACGAACTGAACTCTTAACATTGTTTACTAGCTAAAGGATCTGGTAGGAGGTTTGATAATGACGGTCCCGCTTTCGCCCGAACTCGAACGCTTCGTGCAATCCGAAGTCGAATCCGGCCACTTCGCCTCGCGCGAGGCGGTCATCGAGGCGGCGCTGTGGGACATGCAGCAGCGTCGAGCCGAAACACCGGAACTCATGGAACTGCGGCGACTGCTGGCGGAGGCGGACGAGGACTTGGAAACCGGCAACGTCGTGCGATTTCGGTCGGTCGCCGAACTTCGAGCTCACGCTGAGTCCGTCAAAGCTCGCGGCCGTCTCGACAAATCAAGTCACACCGGAGAACCAATATGCCAAGTGTTTTGAACGACGTCCGATCACAAGCCCTGGAATTGCCGCCTTCGGAGCGAGAGTTGTTGATTCACGATTTGCTGGTCAGTTTGGATGACGGCAGCGACTCCGATGAAGGCGTTGAGGCGGCTTGGGCTACTGAAATTGCACGCCGATCCGCTGAGGTGCATTCCGGGACGGCGAAGCTCGTGGGCATGGACGAGGCGCTGGGTCGAGTCCTTGCCGCTGCCGACGAGGGTGAGCAATGAAAGTTCGACTTCACGAGGAAGCCGTGGTCGAAGCGGAGGAGGCAGCACGTTGGTACTCGAAGCAACAACGTGGACTCGGAAAAGAATTCACGCAGGAACTGAAGCGGTCGCTGCGCTCACTTCAAGCCAATCCAACTCGGCTTCCTCTGTTGGAAACGGCACCACGCAGCGCCGAAGTCCGCCGACTTTTGATGGCTCGGTTTCCCTACAAGATCATTTTCGAGATTATTCAAAATGAAGTCGTTGTCTTGGCCGTCGCACACGGAAGCCGACGTCCCAGTTACTGGTTGAAACGGCGTTCGTCAGCGTCGTAAGCACCACCGCAACTTGTCATCATCAGCAGAAATCAGCGCGGATTAGCGTTCCCAAAGAGAAACAGATCGAAATGGCGACAGTACTCGTAAACGGCAAAGAAGTTTCCATCGGCGACAGCGAGCGGCTGAATTGCATTCAGGCGGCGAAGCGGGCCGACATTGAGATCCCACATTACTGCTGGCATCCGGCACTGACCGTGGTGGCGAGCTGCCGCATGTGCCTCGTCGAGGTCGGCGACAAGAAGCCGGATGGCTCGGTCGCGATGCAGCCGAAAGTCGTGCCGGGGTGTCAGACGCCGGTCAAGGACGGGACGGTCATCGTCACGAACTCGGCCAAGGTCAAGCAGGCTCAGGCGGCGACGTTGGAGTACTTGCTGCTCAACCATCCGCTCGACTGCCCGACGTGCGATCAGGCGGGCGAGTGCTTCCTGCAAGACTACACCTACAAGTTCGGCCACATGCAGAGCCGGCTGATGGAGCCGAAGGAGCTCAAGCCGGACAAGGACTACATCGGCGACCAGATCACGCTGTTCACCGACCGCTGCGTGATGTGTACTCGCTGCGTGCGGTTCACTCGCGAAATCAGCGGCACCGGCGAACTGCAAGTTATCAACCGCGGCT
>CAZILR010000350.1:0-5000 GCA_964539995.1 uncultured Planctomyces sp. | reverse complement strand
AATCTCTTGCTCGGCCGGAGCATGAACAACGATCGCCTTCGCCTGGATCATTCACGGTCAAAAAAGAAGCCGAAGCGTGAGGCAGGGCGTCGTCGCAGAGCGAACATTTCAATCTCCATCAGCCAAGCGCTCTTCTCGGCGCGAGAGCGAAATCGGGTTGGGAGAAGCATGGGGCCATCAATGCCGAATCGTGTCTGCTCACGGAGTGCTCGTCAGTTTGCGGAATCCGCAGGACCGAGTTGCCGTTGGCCTGTGGCAAGATTCCAGCGATGCAATAGCGATCCTTGGCCCCAGGCCAGTTCTTGGCTGTCCGGTCGAAAGGCGAGGCAATGGACCCAGTCGGAGAATCCGTACAAGGTTTGCAGTTCGGCTCCGGTGCCAGCGTCCCAAATCTTGACGAACTCATTGGCACCACCAGTGGCGATGAACCGGCCGTCGGGACTCCAGGCCACCGCGAAGACAAGCCCACCGTGGTTGTCCAGTTTCGCAATCGGTTGATGGGTCGCGATGTCCCAGATTTGGCAGGTGGCTCCATCGCCGTTGGTAACCAAACGAGTTCCATCCGGATTGAATGCCGCGCTTCGTCGTTCGTGGGTGTTTTGGCCGGTGACGAAGCACGCAAGCTCATCTCCAGTGGCTGTGTCCCAAACGCGAGCGGTGTTGTCGAATGCCGAGCTGGCCAGTCGTGTGCTGTCCGCAGAGAAGGTGACGTGTCCCACCCTCGCTTCGTGTTTCGCGAGCGTCTGTTTTTGGCTGCCGTCCTTGGCATCCCACAGAATCACTTTGCCGTCGAACTCGGCCGTCGCAATCCACTCGCCGTTGGGGCTGAAGGCCGCAAACCAAACTGGGCCAACATGAGCTTCCAGCGACAGGCGTTCCTCGCCGGTCTCGATGTCCCAAATTTTCGTCGTGTGGTCATAACTGGCAGTCACCAATTGCTGGCCGTCAGGACTGAAGGCGACGGCGCTGATCGCTTTCGTGTGGCCGGTGAAGTCGCGAATCCAGCGACCGCTGGCGGACTCCCACAGCTTGACTTCCCAGCTCGTGAGTTGGCTCTCGGCCTTATCCCAGGTGGCCGCCGCTGAGACCAGCCGATCGCCTTGTGGATTGTACGCGAGCGAACGGACCGCATCTGATTGATGCAGAAACGGTGTGAACTCGGTGACGGCCGGCGACTTCGTAATATGCTCGGCTGGCGTCGATGTTGGCGGGCTAACAGCGGGGAACTCAGAGTTCGTCGCTCCGCTGTTGTTGGCTGCTGTCTCGCGACGGCTATTCGCGGCTCCAACCTGAGCCAGAGGCCAGTTCCAGAAGCTCATCGCGGTGATGGCCGAACCGAGCGTCACCAACGTGAGCAGCATGGCGAACCATCGAGCCAAGCGTGCTCGCCGTCGCGTTTCTGTCGGTCGTGGTTCACGGCGAGTTCCCGTCAACTCCGCCTCCCGCAGCTCAGCATCGAGCACATCGAGGTAATGGCTCAGTCGCTCGACCACTTCGCCGGCATTGGCTGGCCTTAAACTGCGGTTCGCTTGCAGGCAGTCAGAAGCCAATTGCCTGAGTTCCGGATCGGCTCCGCAGTCGTTCAGCCGCTGAAAGGCGGCTTGTAACTTCCCTGCGACAATCTGAGCGATTCGTGCGGCGTCGCGGCACGGATCAGGATCGTCGGCCAGTTCCGACCAATGCGGCGGCTTCCCGGTCAACAATTCGCACAGAATCGCGCCCAGGCTGAAGACGTCCGCGCGGCAGTCGAGCCGCTCGCCACGAGCTTGCTCCGGCGGCATGTACGACAGAGTGCCGACAATTCTGCCGGCGTCTGTCAACGCCGCGTTGGTAGACCGGACGCCCACGTCCGGTCCGGGATCCACTCGGAGGCAGGCGTTCGAACTACGGGACTCGTCTGCGTCATCCAACTCGCGCGCGAGGCCCCAGTCCATGACCTGAACTTCGTCGAACGCGCCGATCATGATGTTCGCTGGCTTCAGGTCGCGGTGAATGATTCCTTGGCTGTGCGCGTAGGCCATCGTCCGGCAGACGTGCTGAAAGACATCGAGATCAACCCGGCGTTGCGTTTCGCTGGTGGGGTTGCGGTCGGAGTGAATCAGCAACTCCGCCAATGTTCGGCCACTGACCAGCTTCATGGTCAGATACGGCCGGCCATCGCGCAGCCGCCCCAGCTTGTGGACCGGAGGCACGCCGGGATGCTGCAATTGCGCGCTGATCTTCGCCTCATTGACGAATCTCAGCACAGCCTCGTTGTGATCCTGATATTCGGGGAGCAGCGTCTTGAGCGCCAGATGGCGTCCTAGCTCGACATCGTGGCAGCGAAAGACGACTCCCATGCCACCGCGAGCGATCTCGTCGCCGAGTTCATAATGGTCCCGTTCATCGAGCGGTTCGATCGCCGCGAGCCGTGCCGCGCGCCGCTCGGCCTCTTGGCAATCGGCTCTCACGGATTGAAACAGACGTTCGATCCGTGGCTTGTCGTGGGGAAAGCGTTCGTGGTAGGTGGCGACCTCCGGTGATCCCGACTCGGTGAACTGCAATTCCAACTCGACGGCCAGAAGTTCGTCCAGCAGCCGTTCGCGGATGTGTGGCTCGGCGGTTTGCAACACCTCTTCGATGCGTCGTCGCTGGCCGCTACGCCAGGACGATTCAAACTCCGTGCAAACATTTTCAATCCAGCGGGACTCGGCGAGCTGTCGCGCGGCCGGTGCCATGCTTTCGTCGTCCCCAATCATCGGTTGGCCCTTCTTGCACGTCTCGCTTTTAGGTAGCCATCACGCTCCGCGTGATGAGCCGAGCGCTTCTTCGACGTCGATTGCCCGTTCGGCTCGTCACGCGGAGCGTGACGGCGACGTTGGGCTCAACTGTTCTCCCAAGTTTCGCGGATCAGGCGCAGGCGTCGTTGAATCGTCTGGCGCGTGCAGCCGCTGCGTTCGGAAATCTCCGAGTTCGTGAGTCCTTCGAGTTTCCAGAGCACCACATGCTGCAACGGTTCGTCCAGCGATTCCAGCAATCGCGTCCATTCCTCGGCGATCAATGCCGCCATGTGAGGATCTGGTTGCTCTTCACACAGTCGCATCAATTGGTCGGCGGTCAGAGCATCCAGGCTCAGAGCAACCTGTCCGCCTCCTCGCTTCTGCGCCAAGTCTCCTTTCGCTCGATCATTCGCCTTGCGAGCCGCAATCACGACCAGCAAGCCCCACAGATCGTCGCGGTTCTGAAGGTCGGGGTACTGTCCGTCGTTCAGACCACGACAAAACGCATGGAACGCACTGAGCGCCACGTCTTCGTCGTCGTTGACCGCCTTGGGACCACGCTTGGCCAGTTCGTTGCGAGCGACCCCCAGCAATCGCTTGAAGTACCGATCCCACAGCCGCTGCGCGGCCTCGTGATCGTTACCCCGCAGAGCCACGATCCAGTTTGAGACGGAACCTTCGCCGATCACCACGGACGCTCGCCTACTTCTCTAATGGAAAAAACTCGGCCAGGTGCATCACAGATTCCTGAGTGGAATCCAAACGCGACGTGCAAGCACTGTTATCAGTTGGAGCACACCGCGAAAGCCCTACCCGAACTTCGAGGTCCAAATTTCCAAAATTGGACCAACAGGCTGTTACACGCCTCGCGCCGATTTCCATTTCCTTCGCAGTGGGTCTGCGCTCCCGCGCTCGGGACCGTCGCCCTAATCGTTCACCCCATCGGCGTGGGCGAGACGTGGAATAGCGATCTACGGTCGCGCGCACCGATGGCGTGGCGGTTCAACGACAGAACGAATAGTTGCCAAGCCATTGGATTTCAACGACTTCTCAACACTTGACTCCTCGGAGAGTGCTTCATGTTTTTGACCCGTTGGCTTGATCGAGTTCAGCAGCAGTTCGCGTTGTCACGTCGTCGCGCGTTTCACCGCAAGCCGCAGGCCCGCGCGTCGTTGGGGAGTCGGAGTCACTGGAGCGTGGGCGCGCACGCCTGCGGCTTGCGGTTAAACGGCGGGGTGGCATTGGCAGAGACATTGGAGGATCGGGCGTTGCTTTCGATCTCTCAACTGGGGTCAATCGCTCAGCAGTTCTCTGACGTGACCACGCTGCCAAACTTCACCGTCAATGCCGGGGCAGACCGGCTGTTGGTCGTCACGATTGGTGGCGCTTATGCCGGCAACAGAACGAACAACGCGGGGGACATCAGCGCCGTCATGTTCAACGGCATGGCGATGACGGAGGGCATCGCGGCCTATGACACGAGCCGGTTCTATGGCGGCACGGAGATTTGGTTCTTGGCCTTAGGGACGAGCGCCTCAGCGACGACGGGGAACATTTCCTTCGCCACGACGACCCCTGAATCCTTCGCAAACTTCACGGCGGCGGTCGTGTATTCTGGTGTTGATCAGACGGATCCGATTGATCCCGTCCCGACCGCTTTTCGCAACAGTGAGGGTGGATTGTCAGTCAATGTGACCAGTGAAGTAGGCGACTTGGTCTTCGACACGTTCATGGCAGTGCCTGATGTCCCAATTCCCCCCATCATCACGACCGGACCTGGCCAGGCTCGACTGCATCATATTGATTTTGATTATTCTCAAGCGACCAGCACCAAGCCGGGGGCCGCTCTGGTAACAATGAGTTCGAGTGCTGCCTTTGATCCTGAATTTGGGCTACTACCGCCCGAGTTCTTTGCGTATTCAGTGCTGGCCGCGATCAACATCAACAGCGGCAGCTCCAGCGTTTCGCAACCCACCGTGACCAGTCCCACCACCGCGTCGATCACCGCGACGACTGCGACGTTGGGCGGCAACGTGACCACCGACGGAGGCTCCAGCATCACGGCACGCGGCGTCGTCTATGCCCTGACCTCAGCGAACGCGAATCCCCAACTGGGCGGCACCGGCGTGACCAACGTGCCCGCGACAGGAACCACCGGCGTCTTCACAGTGAACGCGACCGGACTGACCGCCAGCAGCGGTTACTCGTTTGTGGCCTACGCCACCAACAGCCAGGGGACCA
>CAZILR010000349.1:0-6131 GCA_964539995.1 uncultured Planctomyces sp. | reverse complement strand
CGGTGCATGGGTTCGACGAATTCTTCGGCAACCTCTACCACCTCAACGCCGAGGATGAACCCGAGCATCCCGACTACCCGAAGAATCCTGAGTTCAAGGCCAAGTTCGGCCCGCGCGGCGTGATGAAGTGCAAGGCGAGCGACAAAGACGACCCGACCGAAGATCCTCGCTTCGGCCGCGTTGGCAAGCAGACCCTCGAAGACACCGGCCCGCTGACGAAGAAGCGGATGGAAACCGTGGATGAGGAGTTCCTCGCCGCGCAAATGGACTTCATGGAACGCCAAGTCAAGGCCGGGAAGCCGTTCTTTTCCTGGTTCAACTCGACTCGCATGCACATCTACACCTTCCTCAAGCCAGCCTCGAAAGGGAAGACCGGTCTGGGTGTCTATGCGGATGGCATGGTCGAGATGGATGGCATGGTCGGCCAGCTCTTGAAAAAGCTGGATGACCTCGGCATCGCCGACAACACCATCGTCATCTGGACGACGGACAACGGCGCGGAAGTCTTCTCGTGGCCGGATGGCGGGACCACGCCATTCAAGGGCGAGAAGAACACGAACTGGGAGGGTGGCTACCGCGTGCCGTTGGTCATGCGCTGGCCCGGAGTCATCAAGCCGGGCACCGAAATTAACAACATCACTTCGCACGAAGACTTCGTGCCGACGCTGGTCGCCGCCGCCGGCGAGCCGGGAGTGAAAGAGAAACTGCTGAAAGGCTATCAGTCTGCGGGCAAGACATTCAAAGTCCACCTCGACGGCTACGACCTGCGCGACGTGCTCGCGGGAACCGGCCCAGGTAAACGCAATGAATACTTCTACTGGACCGACGATGGCAACCTCGCCGGTCTGCGCTACGATCGCTGGAAGCTGGTGTTCCTGGATCAACGCGCCGAGGGTCTCAATGTGTGGCAGGAGCCGCTGGTGACGCTGCGATTTCCGAAGCTCATCGACATCAAGGGCGACCCGTTCGAGAGGGCGCAGACGGACGCTGGGGAATATGACCGATGGCGCGTTGAGCACGCCTTCATGCTCGTCCCGGCGCAGGCTTTTGTGGCCGCGCACTTGCAAACTTACATCGAGTTCCCGCCACGGCAGAGGCCCGGCAGTTTCGCGCTCGATCAAGTGCTTCAGAAGCTCCAAGAGGGGGGGGCTGGCAGGCGCTAACCCTCGCCAACTGGCTAATTCAATTGGACCGCATCCGTCTTACCCACGGGTGCGGTCTCTTTTTTTATGAATCATCGAGACAACAGATAGGCTCTTGATTTCAGAGCTTCACGTTGACCCGCACGCCGTAAACAAAGGCGTCGTCAGCGATCGCTCCTGCTCCCGGATGGATGTACTGAATGTCGGGAGTGATGTTCAGGAAGGGCGTTGCCTGGAAGTTGTAGAATGCCTCGACGCCGGTTCCGTTGCGTGGGCCGAACACGGCCTGCGGAAGCGGGCCGAACTCGTTGCTGACGCCGACAAAGTACCAGCCGATGCCGAACTGATCGCCACGTTGCTTTCCAACGGGGCTGTAGCCTCCAATGCCGAGACTGAGGAAGTATCTGAGCGGGGTCGGATTTCCGTCGCTGATGGAGGCACGCCCAAAGAGTCCGTATCCGCGCGCCGGTTGATCCGTGAATTGCACCAAGTATTGGTCGAAGCCGTAGTAGATCGTGTACGAATCGGAGAGGGTCGGAAAGCCGGGGACGGTCGGTTCGGGGTAAACGCCCGGAGGAGGTTCCGCAAAACTCAGATCGGTCAGTTCGACATGTTTCCACATTCCGCCCACATGCTGATCGCCTGGCTTGCCGAAGAAGTTGGTTTTCACCTTCACTTCGCCACCGACAATGATCCCCTTTGAGAACAGGTCGTCCAACTCCAAGACTTCCCTGGTGCGGTCCTGGGGATCGTAGACATAGGCGCTCATCATGCCCCACTCCCTTGGCATGACCGCACCCGCTGTGAATGAGGTGTACGGCAGGCCGAGCAGAAATGCCGGGTTGGCAATCAACGCTTGATTGACGAACTGATCCGTGCCATCTCCCCCCGCGAACACATCCTGATCGGCACCGCCCAGCACATCTTTCTTGCCGGCAAAGAGCACCAGCTTTTCTGACAGCGGTTGGGTGAACACGAAGTTGGTGAGATAAAGCTCGCCGGGATTGTTCGGTGCTGGTGGAATGGCCGCCGGAAACACCGCCGGTGCAAATGCGCCGGTGTTCAATGAGACATTTCCGTATTGTCCGTACCAGTGCTCCGCACGGACCAGCAACGCCCCGTGGGGCAATCCGCCGAATTTCTCCAGGTCAAAGATCAGGTCGTACTCGCCACGGCCCGTGTACTTGGACGTGTCGCCTCGTTGAAGCGGAAATCCTGGCAACGGAGGTGGTGTGTGGATGCCGCCATCAACACCGAAGAAGAAATGCGTCGATCGTCCGGCAAAGGTGATTCCGGATTCTTGGAGCGAGGCTCGGAAGCCGCCCCAGCCGCCCGTCAGTGTTGGTCGCGACCAGAGTTCACTGCGGTTCTCCGATAACATGGAGTTGCCACTGAACCATTCTGGCAAACTGGCCGCACTGTCGCCGTCAAACACATCCGCGACATCGCTGGCCGAACTCTCCTGCGCCGATGCTTGTTGCCACCATAAGGATGACGCTGCGGCCAGCACCAAGAATCGAACCGCAAACCTGAGCATCGATTGTCGCCTTTGAATGTCCCATCCGTGACAGAGAGGCTTCTGCTTGCGGAAATTTCCCCAAGCAGACGTCTCGCCTCTTCGATCTGTTCAGGAGGCTGGAGTCATAATCGGCGCATGCGACAAATCCACTACGCGAAGAATCAACCGCCCTCTCAGCGGCCGAGGATTGCGGTGTCCGTTGTCCGCGTGATTGGCACAGTCCATACAACTTGCCTTGGCGGGGCGAGCGCAATCAAAAGCAATGCACATTGCCCATCCGAATTCAGAATTGCGCCTGCCATTGAGCACGGACCAGAACCCCGTCGTCTCCGACCAGGATATCGCTGCCGGTGCTGTTGACGGGACTCCCGTCAATGAAGGTCGCATCGATGGTCAACTTCATGTGTTGAGTTTTGCGCGGGTAGTACGAAAAGCCACCCGCGTAGCTGGTTGTCGAGCCAAATTTGCCGGTGACGTACCCAAACTGTGAATTCAACTCGAACTGCTGCGGGATCACGAAGAAACCGCCTTCGACATAGAAGCCCTGTTGAAGCCCAACGTCTGGCACAGGCAAATTGGCCTTGAGATCGGTCACGGATCGCCAAAAGTATTCGGCGTTCGCACTCCAGCCTCGGTACTTGAGCGCCGCATCAATCGCCAGCAGTGTGACATCGAAGCTCTCGACCGTTGCGCCTGGTGCCAATGCACCTGGCTGCGTCAAACGTGTCCCGTCGGTCAGCCGCAAGAAATCGGCTTCCTCCGACGAACGTCCGGGTGTTCCCTCGATCGAAGAGACCCAGGACGATCCAATTCTGACAGCAAGTTCGTCGTGGATTTCAAAGTCGCTCGGCCGAGCGGGCCCGTACTTTCCAACCACGTCCCACCATGCCGAAGCACCACCGGCGAAATCATCACCGGTTTCAGATGGTGTCAGGCCTTCCGTGTTGTATCCCTGTCCCACCATCAGTTCGTAGTGGGAGTCGTCCGTGGGATCGCCGATAAGCCACACCCCCGTCGTGCGGCTCGGTCGAAAGAATTCGTTGGAGAACGGACGATCGACAAGTCGTGTGTCGAAAGCTCCCAGCAGCCAGTTTCGAGTGCCCGGCACCTTGCGCTTGCCAGCCTGGATTTCAAAGGCATCCGAGAAATGCCAGGCGATCCAGCCGTCGAGGAGAGAGAAGACGTTGCTGCTGTCGGTGTCTCCATCCATCTGCAAGAAGAACTTGAACTGCGGCGTAAACGCATGCCCGGAGAAGATCAGGCGGGCACGCTCAAGATCGAAATTCTGTCGGTTCTCAATGGGCCGAACGACTCCGGCGTTATCCGTCCAGGTCTCTTCGTTCCGGCTGAAATTGACCACACGGAATTGAGTGCGGATGTTCGTCTTGAGTTCAAACGAATCGTCGCCATCCCGCAGCCGCAAGAAGACACCACTGTCGTAGCCCGCATCAAAAGTGCGAAGTGGGGCACCCGACGAAAACACGCTGTTCGTGGAGGCGTCGCCCGTTCCGATGTTGGCCGGGGCAATCAGACTGCCATCAACCGTCGGGTCTTCAGAACTCACGGCCGGAAAATTGGCAACTTGGCCCCAGAGCGTTCCGCTGTTACCGACGCAGCAAAACACCACGAGCCACAGACACGCCGTTTTTGCCGAAACAGGCCACAAGGTTTAGCTCAATCTGTTGTCTCGGTACGCCTTGCCTCTTGAAGGACTCCACATCGACTTTATCGGTTGTACGGATTGGCTTAATGAGCGGGAGTTTGACAGCAAAAGAATCATCCGGTGTGGAACGATTTTTTGATGAGCACTCGCGTGTGAAACCCCTTGCCAGTGCTCATCCTGTGCATGGCAGTGTTGGCCGCGATGCGACAGACTGGAAACGACCGATGTGACCAACTCCCGAATCCATGACAGGATGCAACCATGAAGATCACACGCTTGCAGAACGTCGTCGCCGTCGCGCTGGCTTGTGCGATGGCTTTCCTGTCCACCGTCACTCATGCCGCCGATCCGCTCCCATCTTGGAGCGACGGCAAGACCAAACAGTCGATCATCGACTTCGTCGCCAAAGTGACGAAAGAGGGTGGGCCGGACTTTGTGCCTCTCGCCGAACGCATCGCCACGTTCGACAACGACGGCACGCTGTGGGCCGAGCAACCGATGTATTTTCAGGCGTTTTTCGTCTTCGACCGCATCAAAGCGCTCGCGCCGCAGCATCCAGAATGGAAGATAAAAGAGCCGTTCGCGTCGGTCCTGAAAGGGGATGTGAAAACCGCACTAGCCGGTGGCGAGCACGCCTTGCTGGAAATGGGGATGGCCACTCACGCAGGCACGACGACCGAGGAGTTTCAACAACTCGCCACAGATTGGATTCGCACGGCGAAGCATCCGCAGACCGGCCGGCTGTTCACGGACATGGTCTATCAGCCGATGCTCGAACTGCTCGCGTACTTGCGGGCGAATGGCTTCAAGACGTTCATTGTTTCTGGAGGCGGCATCGAGTTCATGCGCCCGTGGACCGAGCGAGTCTATGGCATCCCACCGGAGCAAGTCGTCGGCAGCAGCATCAAGACGAAGTACGAACTCCGCGACGGCAAGCCGGTCCTCGCGCGAATGCCGGAGCTCAATTTCATCGACGACAAATCCGGCAAGCCGGTCGGCATTCAGCAACACATCGGCCGCTGCCCGATCATGGCGTTCGGCAACTCCGACGGCGACTTCGAGATGCTCGAATGGACGACTTCCGGCAAAGGCTCGCGCTTCGGCCTGATCGTCCACCACACCGACACCGACCGCGAATGGGCTTACGACCGCGACTCACACATCGGCCGCTTGAGCAAAGCACTCGACGAAGCCCCGAAACGAGGTTGGATCGTCGTGGACATGAAACGAGATTGGTCGCGCGTGTTTCCGTCTGTGGCGAAGTGACTGCAAACGGCACTGAGCATCAGAATCGCCAGCCGAGGCCGACGTTGTTGAAGAACTTCGAGGCGTCGTCGCTCAAGCCCCAGCCCATGCGCACGCCGACTTCCAAGTCGGGCGTCACCAAGTAATGCACGCCGGGGCTGACGTAATGGGACGACCGTTCGTCAGCGCGGCCGTCGGTGTGGATGCTGAAGTATTCGACGTGCGCGTTCCATCGCTCGGCGACCGGCACTTTCAACACGACTGACGGTGCCCATTGATTGAACCGATCGCCCTCGGCGGCGGTTAGCCCGTAACGCAACGCGGCATCCAACTCCCAACGATTGGGCAACTCCCAGCCAAAGACGTAGGTGGCCACGAGGTCTGTGCTCGTGTCGGGACCGCCGGTCGGCGTGAAGCCTTGCACGATGAGCGCGGATCGCGGCAGCCATTCGACTTGCTTCGTGATCGTCGCCTTCAGGCCATACGAGATTTCGCTTTCTCGCTCCAACTTCGGCCCTTCGTCCAGCTCACCAAGGCTGCTGAATGAGACCGCATCCGCCTC
>CAZILR010000348.1:3764-6143 GCA_964539995.1 uncultured Planctomyces sp. | reverse complement strand
CGGTCCTCACCACCGAGGGGACTCCGAGCGGGCTGTTTGATCTCATCCCCGATAAGTCGATCAGCATTGCGGATTTCAAGAGCGTCCCGGCCAACGCGGTGAACGCAACGGTGTCGCGTTTCGATCTCGCCTACCTGTACGACAAAGTTTTGAAGGGGGTCGAGCAGATCGACCCGAACGTGCGTGCTCAGATCGAGCAAACGATCGCTGGGGTCGAACCACAGCTTGGATTCTCGGTGAAAGGGGATCTGCTGGAGGGGCTTGGCGACACATGGACGTTCTACACGTCGGCCAGCGAAGGTGGTGCGATGTTCGTGCCGGGCATCGTCATTACCGCCAGCGTTCGTAAGCAAGAGGGTGTCGCCAAGGCTCTCAACGTCGTTGTGGCGGCGGCCAAAGGAGCACTTGCCGGAGCTGGTCCGCAAGCGCCGTTCTCGATTCAAGACTTTACGGCTCGCAACGAGAAAGGCTATCGGATTGTCTTCAACAACCTGCCAGTCCCCGTGCAGCCGACGTGGGTGTTGACGAAGGATCAGCTCATCATTGGGCTGACTCCGCAGTTGGTCAGCGGTCATCTCTCGGCGACTTCGAAAGGCTCTCTGGCGGACAATGAGCACGTCAAAGCCGCGTTCAAGTGGAATCCCAAGCCGCTGACGGTCAGCTACTCCGATCCCAAGCCGGGCCTGCAAACGGTCTACTCGTTGGTGAACACGTTCAGCCCGGTAATGATCGGGCAATTGGCCGCGCAAGGGATCAACTTCAACCTGCCGCCGCTGCCACCGATGGGGGACATTGAACAGCACTTGCTCCCCAACGTCACGACGATGGGCCGCACGGCGAACGGCTGGAAGACTGAAAACCACGGAGTGATCCCCAGCGGAATGTCGATCGGCCCCGCCGCAATCGCTGTCGGAGCCGCGCTGCTGTTGCCGGCTGTGCAGCAAGCTCGCGAGGCTGCGAGACGCTCGCAAGGCAAGAACAACCTGAAGCAAATCGGCTTGGCGATGCACAACTACCACGACACCTACAAAGCGTTTCCGGCTTCGGGCAGCATCGACAAGAAGGGCAAGAAACTGCTGAGTTGGCGAGTCCATGTTTTGCCGTTCGTCGATGCCGCGCCGCTCTACCAGCAGTTCCATCTCGACGAACCGTGGGACAGCGACCACAACAAAAAGCTGATCGAAAAGATGCCGCCGGTTTACGCCTCACCCAACCACGCGGACTTGGCCAAGCAAGGCAAGACCGTGTACCTCGTACCGACCGGCAAGGGTGCGGCCTTCGAGGGGGACGAAGGCAAAGGCATCCGCGAGTTCCTTGATGGGACCAGCAATACGATCCTGGCGGTCGAAGCTCATGCCGACGCGGCGGTGATCTGGACCAAGCCCGACGATTTGGTGCTCGACTTCAAGAATCCGTCGAAGGGTTTGAAGTCCGCGCGGACGGGCGGTTTTCATGCCTTGCTCGCCGACGGCTCTGTCCGTTTCATCAGCGACCTGATCAACGCCGATCTCTTGAAAGGTCTGTTTACTCGCGGCGGTGGCGAAGTGCTCAACAACTTCTAACCGTCGCGTGTCAGTCATCGACACTGCCGCAGCCCGTCGCGAACCGCCGGGCTGCGGCCTTTTGTTCGGAGGCGGTCATGGCCAAGCCGTGGTACTTCCAAGTGATGGGAAGCGAAGTCGGACCGCTCACATCGGCGGAGTTGATGGAGAAAGTTCAGATCGGGCAGATTCAACCCGACACGCTGGTCCGTTCTGGAAAAGACGGCAAATGGGTTCCCGCCGATCGTTGGAAAGGATTGTTGCCTTCCAAGGAAGAGAAGTCCGAACCGCCCCCGGCTCCCACGAAAGAATCTCTGGAGGCGACTTCCGCGAAGACGCAATCCGGCGCAGCGACAGGCACGGCCGCCACGATCTCGATCGACGACGAGGACGATCCTCTGTACCACATGAAAGGAGAGGCTGCTGCCGCAAGTGGACCAATTCCGTTCAGTCATCCTGATGAGTACGACTTTTTTCAGTTCGTTGGATTCCGACACGCGATCTCCCATCCTTTGTACGACGCGCTGGTGATTTACTCCCACCAGCATCAACTGACGGTGACTCAGATCACTCGCCGAGCGATCTCGCAGTTCATCGGCAAACCAGAACTCGGCCACGACAAGCCGCCGCCGGCACCTGAAACGGAAAAGACGGACGCCGAA
The DNA here is from genome assembly GCA_964539995.1 of uncultured Planctomyces sp. Taxonomy (GTDB): domain Bacteria; phylum Planctomycetota; class Planctomycetia; order Planctomycetales; family Planctomycetaceae; genus SXKJ01. The sequence continues at coordinate 3,940 of CAZILR010000348.1, read as the reverse complement.
CCAGTGGAGGCAGCCTCCGAAAAGTAGCCCTATCGCTCCGCGATAGGACCGCCGCTCGCGCAATCAACGTGGATTGAGTGTCGATTTCGCACTGGCGTTCGGCTTTCCTGTCGCGGAGCGACAGCGTTATTTTTTGTCTCGCAGCAACCGCTCCGGCGCGTCAGCCAGATACGGCG
>CAZILR010000348.1:0-3664 GCA_964539995.1 uncultured Planctomyces sp. | reverse complement strand
CAGCGTTATTTTTTGTCTCGCAGCAACCGCTCCGGCGCGTCAGCCAGATACGGCGCGAGCGGCGGAGACAATCCAATCTGCACACCACCGAACGGCCGCCCCTCGTGAGGCTCCAACGTCAGCGACCATACTCCCGGCACGCCGTTGGCCTTCCGCGAGACTGACCCCGCGACCACTTCGTCAACGACGATCTTGCCTCGCGAGTCTCGCACGCGCAAATGCACGGAGTCATCGGAACTCTCCGTCAACAGATTGATCTGAGCCGCACGCTCATCAGGCACGACGAAAAACAACGGCCTCGCGAAATGATGCACCTTCAGGCGCTGATGCAGCCCAGCGAAATACACGACGTGCGAATTTGATACTCGCAATTCGCACGCATTCAGTCCGAAGCTGGTCGTGATCCAATGGGAGCCCGATGCTTTCGCAACCAATTCGATCTGCTCCGTCTGACCGAGCGGCACTTTCTGGCTCAGTACTTCGCGGCCTTCCGGATCGAGCACTTTGATTTCGCCATCTGCCGTCTGTTGCCGGCTGATCGGAATTCCCTGAGCACTCAATCGCAAGGTCTCGCCCGCTTCGAGCACCACGAAGGCGACGTTGTACCTCCGCAACCGAGTCTCATCGCCAGGAAGCGGGAGTGTTGGAGCCGCCGTGCCCACCGGCTCCAACACTCGCTTCGAGAGCGTCGCTCGCGGTTCCGGTGGCTTCCGCTTCGCCACCAACGGGCTGAGATGTTGTCCGCGAGACGTGATGAACCGATCAAGTTCATCGCTGGCCAACCGGAACGCCGACCAATACTCCGCTTGAGGATCGGGAACACGATACGTCTCCGCGACTTGCTCGTTGGGCGTGGCAAGTGACGCGAGCGTGTACAGCCAAAAGCCGTCGCCGTGAGTCCCCAGCGCGTACAACTGCGGAGCGACTTGTTCGGCCCGGTGATGCGTCAGCGACAGACCGCCGAGGTATCGCACATGAGCCTTCTGATTTCGAAAACGCTCGCGAGCCTCATCGACCTCTTGGGTGTAACCAGCGGCGTAGGTCCGCTCGGCTGCGACAACAACAGGCACTTTGACCGTTCCCAAACCCAAGGCCAGCCCCTCGTGAAACGCGAATGGCTCTTCCAGGTGCATCGCTGCGAACTGGAACTGGTCGTTGACTCGATGCACGGCCCGCTCCAACTCGCGCGCGATCCGTTCGACTTCGCGACGCTGCCACGCCAGTAACGCTTCCGGTTGCGACGAACCGGCTCCGCGTCGGCACGCTTCGCACGCGCATGCCGCTGAGTAGCCCGCGTGATCCGCACCATACATTTCGAGATCGAGCACCACACCTTTCAGACTGGGCCGCGTACGAGCCAACTCGGCCAATTTCACGCAGCGGGGAAAAATGACTTTCGTCCAATAGGATTCTTCAACCGGACACGGTGTCTGCGGCAGCGTGATGCCACCGATCGTGACCTCGCGGCGGTAGGTCGGCAGAAACTCAAGCTCATTCGGCCCGCCTGCAAAATTGATGACCGGCCAAAGTTCCAAGTTGTGCTTCGTGCAGGCTTCGCACCATGTCTCCAAACGCGGGAGCACGCGAGCATCTTCGCCGGACGGAGGAAAGCTGGTGATCTTGGGCCACACGGCATTCAGTCCGGCCTCACGCATCTTCGAGGTGATGCCGACTCGCGTTGAGATCGGCAGATAGCCTGCCTTTAACAACGGCCGTTCGTCCGCATAGGCAACGCTGATCGCGAGCAACACCACGATGGCAGAGAGGAACTTCATCCGTGAATCACCGAGATTGGGTTGCCGAGTCGTCCACAGTCGGGGAGTATGTCATCTCGAACGGTCACTTGGCCGGACGCTGGCTGCAACATTCTTGACGGAATCGCTCATGCCCATCCAGATCGAACTCGCGCAAGCCACAGACTACCTGAACGTCGCCGCGCTCGACCGACTCGCTTGGCCGATCGTTCCCGAAGTTTTCATCCCCGACGGCGAGCACATCTGGCGAGTCTGGAGCGACACGGCCACGCTGCTCGTCGCGCGACGAATCGCAGAACCGCCGCTGCGAGAATCACAGGACATCGTGGGAGCGCTCGTTCAATTCCCAACCAAACGCGGCGAACTGTTTCTGCACAAGATCATGGTCCACCCGGACTGCCGAGGGACCGGCATCGGCACCGAACTGATGAAGGCCGCACTCGCTCAAGCCGATGTGCCCGTGCTGCTGACCGTCGATCCGAACAACGCGCCGGCCGTGAAGCTCTATCAAAGCCTGGGCTTCACCATCCGTGAACAAATTCGTGGCTTCTACCGCCCGCACGAGGATCGGTATCTGATGTCGTATCGCCCAACGTAGCCGGCTCGTTCCGCGAGGCGGAGCTAAAGCCAGCGACTTGCAGACTCGGAAGTTGTTGGCTGTTGCTCCGCCTCGCGGAACGAGGCGGCTACGTTCACCCACTCGCGACCGAATTACCTTCGTGCGGCCTGCCGAGTCCGCTTTGTCGGACCTTTCGGAGTGGTCTCCGGTTCGTCGATGCGCACTTCTTGCGACGTGCCATCGGCAGCCTCAACCCGCATGCGGGTCTGAGCCTCTTCGGCCTCTAGAGCTTCCGGAGTCCGTCGGGACATCGCCGCCACCATGCGGCCAGGGCCGTAGCGCCACGCTGTCAACCAACCAGAAGCACTCAGACTCGGCGGATCTGCGGAGACATGGACGACGTGCCGCAGATGCAGCCAGACCGACATCAAATTGGTCCACTGCAAAGTAGTGAGCGTGAGTCGGCCGAGGAAATCCGTCGAAGTCGAGTCTCCCATCCGCACGGACCACAGCTCGACGACCATCAGCGACAGCGCGGCGACCGCAGACAGCGAGTGCAGCACACGACTGGCCAGATCATTCCGAAATTCTGCGCCCAAGGTCGCCCACCACGTCATGCCCGCGACCAACAGCGGCAACAACCACAATGCGGTCATGCCCATCGAATTCGAAGTGACGCCCGTGAACGTCCACGCCACGACCTGAGCGACCGATCGATGAGCGTCCGTCAGACTTAGCGCAGCGGCCACGAGGAACCCAGCCGCCGACCAACCCCAGACATGGAAGCGCCCGCCATAATCGAGTCGGCTGCGCGAGCGGACCCACCACACCACGCAGCTCATTTGTGCCGCAAGCCACCAGGCCACAGCACCGCTGCCGCGCAGCAAGCGGTCGGCCAACGGCGAAATCAAATCCCCCAGAACCGATCCGGATGTTGAGGCGTCCTCGGCAAACAGCCACGCGATCAGCGTTCCCAGGAACCCAACGGCGGCGACAGCACCAGCCGCCCAACACTTCCAAAGCTTCTGAGGAACGACCTGCGGCAGAAACATCCACAGATCAGGTGGCACTGTCTCCTGGGTTGATGAGCCTTTCGCGTCTTCCGACGAACGGGCCAACGCAGAGTCATCCAGTTCCGTTTCCAGAACCAAACGTCGCCGGCGTCGGTCGTCCAACATTTTCGAGCCACCCAGGCCCATCGTTCACCTTCGAGTCGCCGAGCGCAGCGTCGTCGCGGATCAAGTGCTCCCGGCCGGCGATCGCCGCAAGAGAATCCGAGCAGGCACGTCCCACTAACATCGGACGTCGCCGGGCGGCTCTCGCGACGATTCTGCCGCGTCCCGCGTTCGCT
>CAZILR010000347.1:0-6144 GCA_964539995.1 uncultured Planctomyces sp. | reverse complement strand
CGAATGCCGACGTCGTCTACACCGATGTCTGGGCCAGTATGGGGCAGGAATCCGAAGCCGATCGGCGCAGTCGCATTTTCTTTCCATACCAGGTCAACGCGCGGCTGATGGCGAAGGCTCCCAGCGGTTGCTTGTTCATGCACGACCTGCCGGCTCGGCGAGGCAAGGAAGTCACCGACGAGGTCATCGACGGCCCCAGCAGCATCGTCTTTCAGCAAGCCGAGAATCGGATGCACCTCGCGAAAGGCTTGTTGGTCTGGCTACTCGGTTGATGTCGCTGCTTGCGAGTTGATCTGCACGCCAAGTACGCTGTCTGCCGATCTTTTTCGCGGAGCAGTCCATGACTCAAGACAACCACGACATCGACCCCAATACACTCGAACGAGACGACAAGATCATCGCCACGGCCTTCAGTTGGTCGCTGATCGTGATTGTCTTGTTAGGCGTCATCGGTGGAGTGGCGGCTTATCGTTTCCTGCGAGCACCCGCTCCCGAAGTCGCCACCCCGAAAGATCCGCCGAAACCACCGGAGGAGCGGCCACCGCTCGAAACTCCAGAGATTCAGTTCACCGACATCACCTCCGAAGCTGGCATCAAGTTCGTTCACGAGAACGGAGCCTACGGCGACAAGCTGCTGCCGGAGACGATGGGCAGCGGCTGCGCGTTCTGCGATTACGATGGCGACGGCGACCAAGACATCGTCTTCGTCAATTCGTGCCACTGGCCGTGGGATTCGCGAGACGTCGGCAAGGATCGACCGCAGCCGACTCAGGTGGTGTATCGCAATGACGGACAGTGCCGATTTACTGATGTGACGAAAGAGGTCGGACTTGATGTCACCTTTTACGGCATGGGTGTCACCTGCGGAGACTACGACAACGACGGTGACACGGATTTGTTCTTCACGGCGGTCGGCAAGAATCGACTGTTCCGCAACGATGGTGGCAAGTTCGTCGATGTAACTGGTGATGCTGGAGTCGGCGGTGTCGATTCGCAGTGGAGTACCGGTGCCGGTTGGTTCGACTACGACAATGACGGCGATCTCGATCTGTTCGTTGCCAACTACATCGAATGGTCCAAAGAGAGCGATCTCTCGCAGAAGTTCACGCTCATCGGCGGCGGGCGAGGTTATGGCCGGCCTCAGCCGTTTCACGGCGTCTTTCCGTACCTCTACCGCAACGATGGCGACGGCAAGTTCGCCGACGTCTCGAAAGAGGCGGGCATCCAAATCTTGAATGCCGCTTCGAATGAGCCAACGGCGAAGTCGCTAGGCATCACCTTTGCCGATCTGGATGCCGATGGCCGGCTGGATGTCGTGATTGCCAATGACACGGTTCAGAATTTCTTGCTGCACAACCTCGGCGAGAAGTTTGAAGAGATCGGGGCACTCTCTGGAGTGGCGTTCGATTTGGACGGTAACGCGCGCGGAGCGATGGGGATCGACACGGCTTGGTTCCGCAACAGCCCCGCGCTGGGCATCGCCATCGGCAACTTCTCGAACGAGATGACCGCGCTGTACGTCACCAAGTCGAACGACTTGCAGTTCCGAGACGAAGCGGTCTCGAACGGCTTAGGGCCAAGGTCTCGACTGGAACTGAAATTCGGAGTGCTCTTTGCCGATCTCGATCTCGATAGCCGCCAGGACTTGTTCAGCGCGAATGGGCACCTGGAAATCGAGATCAACAAAGTGCAAGCGAGCCAGCACTACGAGCAGTCGCCGCATCTGTTCTGGAATTGCGGTCCCGAACATCGCACGGAGTTCGAGTTGGTTCCGCCAGCCAAGTGTGGCCGCGATTTCATGAAGCCCAGCGTCGGCCGAGGTGCCGCGTATGCCGACATCGACGGTGACGGCGACCTCGATTTGCTGATTTCCAACAGCGGACAAGCTCCGCGATTGCTCCGCAACGACCAGAAACTCGGCCACCATTGGGCCAGGTTTCAATTGACCGGTGGCGGCAAATCCAACCGCGACGCGATTGGGGCGGTCATCGAACTCCGCTGCGGAGAGGTGACTCAACGTCGCCAAGTCATGCCGACACGAAGTTACCTTTCGCAGGTCGAACTGCCTGTGACGTTCGGGTTAGGCCAGGCCAAGCAGATCGACTCCGCCCGAATCCGCTGGCCGGATGGTTCCACGCAGGAACTGACGGACCTGAAAATCGATCAAACGCACCGCGTGCGACAGGCTGATTGATCTCAATCAGAGGCGGAAGTGGAACGTCGTTTTGATGTAGCGCCAGATCCAGTCCCACGCTGAGCGATGCCCGACGGAAAATCGAGCGCGGCCGCGCATGCCGGAACGGAGCAGCGGGACATCCTCGTCGAGCAGCACGGTTGTTTGGTACGCGGCGCTGACGAGTCGTTCGCGGCCTTGCTCGTCGGTTGTCGTGGGGACTTCGCCGCCCAACTTGTTCGACAGCAACTGCGGCACGAATTCCAGATGACGATCGGAGATCTTTTCGACCTTGCCGACGTAAGTCTTTTCGGGCAAGTGGTCGAATTTCAATTCGACTTCTTCGCCAACGTCGATGTCGTTGCGGTCCTTTTGGTCAACCAGCAGCGTCGCTTGGAATTTATCGTCCGGCGCGATGCTGCAAACGTGCGTGCGCTCTTCGAGAAAACTATCGCGATTTCTGGGCTGCAGGGGAGTGCCATGCCAGGCGGACAGTTGTAATCGACCCTCGTCCGCTTTGGGTTCCGGCGCAGCCGGCGGCGCGATTACCACACCGCTACAAGGGGCGTCGATCTTCAACTGCGCGAGCTGATGGTCTTGTTCGGCGAGCTGCTCTCTGACGGTTTGCAACTTCTCCTTGGCGACTTCCTCCTCGGCGATCGAGCCCGTGGCTCGATGCACGTTGATCTCGGCTAGGACCACTTTGCCTTGCACGATCATCTCGCGCTTCTTGTCTTCCTTTTCGGGGTTCTCCAGATCGACGAGCGGATCGCCTTCTTGGACTCGCTGTCCTTCGGCGACGTATTGCTCGCGTAGGAAGCCGGGCGTCGTCGAGTAAATGTGCTGCACGTCGTGTGGTTCGACGATGAACATCGCCTCGACGTGCCAGGGAATCGGCCAAAGAATCCCCACGCCGAGAACAGTCACGAGCACCGTGCAGGTCGCGATGATTTTGGGACGGCTCATGGGTTCGATCCTTGGAGCAGTGAGAATCTGGTAAAGGTTGTGGAACATCGAGTAAATAATGCCTGCAAACGAGAACACGGCCATCGTGATCCCAAGGCTCTGCAAGTCATACGGTTTCAGCACGGTGTAGAAAAACGTCAGGATCGCCGCCATCACGAAGATGCGGTAGATGTTGGCCGTGACGGCGAAGACGATGAACCAGAACTTACCGGTCTCCGGCATGAACGGGTCCGGCTTCGCCTCGATCCCCAGGCAGTACCACGCGAAGCTCTCGCGCATCAGCTTGTCGGCCTTGGGCCGCATGTTCGGGATTTCGAGAAAGTCGGACAGCATGTAGTAGCCGTCGAACCGCATCAGCGGATTCGCGTTGAAGATCACCGTCGTGATTGAAGTCACGAAGAAGATGTTCAAGCACAGGTGGTGCATCAGACCGGTTTCAGTGTAGGCCCAAAAGAAAATCGCGAAGCCGGAGATGATCGCTTCGATGTACATGCCGGCCGCGCCGATCATGATCCGCTTCCACTTGTTCTTCAGCGTCCAACTGTCCGAGACGTCGCAGTACAAGCAGGGGCTGAAGCAGAGCAGCATCACCCCCATTTCGTGGCACTCGCCGCCGTAAACTTTGCAGCTCAGCCCGTGGCCGAACTCGTGCAGAATCTTGCAGCAGGCCAGCGTGACCCACAGATAGGCCATGTTCGGCCAGCCGAAGAACTGCTGGAACTCAGGGATTTGATCGGTGAAGTCGTTGAATCGTGTCCCCAGCATCACCCAAGAGGCAACGCAGAACAGAGTCATCGCGATCAGACCGAACGGACGGAACAGCCAGCCAAACAGTGGATCGAGAAACGTCAGCGTCCGCTCGGGATCCCAACCCGGCAGCCGCAGGTACAGCAGGCTGCGCAGCGTCTGCCACACCTTTTTGCGGAAGTTGTCCTTCTTCTGCTTGAGCAGCGCGGCTCCTTGGCCCATGCGGTTGCTGTGAACGAGACCCTTCTCGTGCAGGTCGGTGATCAAGTGCTGAATGTCGCTCATCTGCAACCGCACGGTCGGCAGGATGCGGAGCAACTCGTCGCGAACTTCTTCGAGGCTGCGCTTGCCGTCCAGCAAGTGCAGGACTTCGTACTGCTCGGTCTGCAAGCGGTAGTACTTCAAACCGACCGGCTCTTTGACGACCCAGTAGGCGACCCCCTGGTACTCGATGCGCTCGATCCGCAAGTCGGGCCGAACCTGCAACGGGATCGGCCGTCGATTCGACGGAGTCAGCGATGATTGAGCGGGATTACCAGCGATCGACATGAGCGGTTAGCTTCGGAGAAATTGGAACGGAAGAGAGCGATGAACGACGATAGACGGCCGTTCGTCAGTTAGTGCCACCGATCTGTTTGATGCCAGATGCGGCCGGCCCTTTCTTCGCAGTTCCGACGGCACGTCGGCCGTGCTTGATCGTCATTTTGGCGTACAAGCCTTCGACCAGCTTCTCATCGGGATTCTGAACCTCGGCCGTAATACGACAACCGTGAGTGACCGGACTGACCGACACGTCTTTGTAGGTGATCTTGCCAATGAAGACTTCCTTTTCGATTTCCAAATCGCGATCCGGAATATCCAGCCGGACTTCAACCGCATCGCCAACCTTCACGCTCCACAGGTCTTCGATAGGCAGGTATCCCTCCACCTTCACAACCTGAGTACGGGCCAGCTCCAGAATCGGGGTGCCCTGTGCCACCGCCTCCCCTTTGTTTTTGAGCTTCTTGCGCACCTTGCCGTCGAATGGAGCCTCGATCTTGCAGGCTTTCAACTCGGCGGCGGCTTTTTTCGTTTCGAGTCTCGCGACGGCCTGTTCATGCTCCGCCTGCCGTCCTTGCAACTGGGCTTTGACGTAATTCAGGCGAGCACGCTCGACTTCGGTCGAAGGAATCGATCCTGGAACCTTGCGGTTGCTTTCGAGCATCTTCTCAAGTTCCGCTTTGGCCACCGCTGCCGAGGCCTCGGCGAACTGCTTGTTGACATCATTCTCCGCCTTTTCCTTGGCGATTTCATAAATCGCCACCAGTGCGTCGTCCTTCAGAAAGACGATGGCTTGATCCTTGGCGACTTCGTCACCTTCCTTCGGCTCGATGTGCGCAATCAGCCCTGGCCGGTCGCTCGCCAAGGTGACGCTATCGAGCAGCTTGACCGAGCACTTCGGCAACATGATTTGGCCAGAAATTGAGCGATCGACTTGTTCAGACGGGTCCACGTCATCGAGTTGCAAATTCGAGTTTGTCCGCGGTCGAGGATTTTGATTCTGCCACGCCTGCGTGAAGTTGCCGCCAGTGACGATCACACCTGCCGACAATGCCGCGACGGTCAGCCACGGCCACTTGGAAGAGAAAACACGCATGGGAAACTCCTTCGGACCCGCGATGTCGAAAAGTTCATGGATTCGCACAACGTCCGCAGTCTAGCTGTGACCCCGAAACGTGGGAACGCGAGGTTTCACGCGATTTTTCGAGGACACTTCACGCCGAAACGAACCCGGAAGCGTCAACGAGGGCGAACGCTCCATTGGCTCAATTCACGAACGGAGCGCTCTGGAGCGCCCGCCCTCGCGGATGCTTCGGGTTCGTGTCTCATTCCTCGAAGCAGTACAGGTGGCCGTTGGTCCGCAGGTAAATCCGGTTCTCGACGATCGCCGGCGTCGCGAACGCCTTCTCGCCGAACTCGGCCGTGTGCAGCGTGCGGCATTCGCGATCCGCGCTCAGCACCGTCAGCCGGCCTTCCTCGTCGATGACGAAGACCTTGCCGTCCCCGGCCACCGGCGAGCTGTAATACTCGTCGGTCCCGGAGGCTCGGCCTTGTTTGACGTGCTTGCCGGTCTTCGTGTCGATGCAGGCGAAGATGCCGCCGTCCTTGACCGTGAACACGAAATCGCCAAACGACACCGGTGACGAGCAGAACGGGACCAGCTTGCGCTGCTTCCAAAGCAAGTGCGAATCAGTCGCCTCGCCGTTCGCGCCCGGCTT
>CAZILR010000346.1:0-6149 GCA_964539995.1 uncultured Planctomyces sp. | reverse complement strand
ACCCTACATCAACACGTCAGCCTTCAGCTTCGCGGCGATCTGTGCGACATGCCGACCTTGGAAGCGGGCTTGAGCAAGTTCCTTCTCACTCGGCTGCCGTGAACCATCCGCCCCGGCGATGGTGGCCGCCCCCCACGGTGAGCCACCTTTCACCTCGCTGATGTCGGCGAGTTCCGGGCACGCATACGGCAGGCCGACGTAGATCATGCCGTGGTGCATGAGCGTCGGCAGAAAGCTGATGATCGTGCTCTCATTGCCACCGCCGGTGCCGGTGCTGGTGAAGACGCTCGCCACTTTGCCGACGAGTCCTCCCTTCACCCACATGCCGCCCGTCTGATCGAGAAAGTTTCGCATCTGAGCGGCCATGTTCCCGAAGCGTGTCGGGGTGCCGAAGATGATCGCGTCGTAGTTGGACAACTCCTTCGGGTCTGCAACCGGAGCGACTTGATTCACCTTGCCTCCGACTTTTGCGAGCTTGTCGTCGCTCAAGAGTTCGGGAACTCGCTTGATCGTGACCTCGACGCCATCCACGGCGCGAGCACCCTCGGCGATCGCCTGAGTCATCGTCTCCACATGGCCATACATCGAATAGTAAAGCACCAGTAATTTCGTCATCGCCAGACCTCCGAATGAAATGTTGGAAACGATCCCGGACGCCACCCAATCACGGGAGACCCGCGTCGAGCGCGGGGCTGAGTGAGTCGCTCAAAACTCCGTCTGATACCGCTTGGTCATGTCTTTGCGGATGGCGGCGGTGGCGTCTTCGATTTCTTTCCAGTTGTTGAAACGCACGGCTTTGGCTTGAGCTTTCTCCTCGGTGTCGATTTGAGCCTTCACGCTTTGGTTGGAGCGGAAGTTGGTGTAGCCGTATTGGTCGTAGTTGTATTGATAGTTGCCGTAGACGCTCGATTTGCGGACACCGGATTTGATGCCGCCAGCTCGTTCGGCCAGAGCCATCACGCGGAACGTCTCCCCCACACGAGCACCCCAAGCCAGCAAGTCGTCATCCACGTTGAGCACCGGCAGAGCATCCACCTTACGACCGTATCGTTCCATCCACACGGCGTGATTGTCGCGCGTCTCGCCCAGCGTTTTGCGGAGGTCTTCGATTAGCACGGAGACTCCCTTGAAGTACGCCTTCGACGCCGTGGCCTTCGCGGCGGGGCTTGCCGGACTGGGTTCATTGGGGGTGTCGGGAATCTCGTCTTTGAGCGTACTGAATTTCGTCGAAGGGAGTTCCAGTAGACTGAAAACTCGCCGCAGAGCGTCGGTCGAGAATGTCCCTTCGAGCACGATCGACTTCAACTCGGTCTTCGCCGTCCACTGATCGAGTCCCGGCAGTTTGGCTCCGAAGTTGTCGAGCGCTTCGAGCAACAGCGGCTTCGCCTGCACGCCGAGCACCGACGGACTGTCGCTGAAATCGACTTTCAGAGTTCCTTTCGCTGACTGGCCAACTGCAATTCGCAACGTCACTCCTTGCACGCCAAGGATTAGCTTTTCGATGGCATCCAACTTGGACGACAACGTCTTCAACGCGGGCGACGCCTGCAAGCGTTCTCGCAAGCGGTGCGGCTGCACCACGTCTTTCAGATCGACAGCCATGACGATTTGATTCGTTCGATCCGCCTGTTTGCCCGCGACCAAGAGGTAGCCAGAAGAGATGGCCCCCGCAGCGTTCTGCGTCCAACGCGACACAAGCTGCCGATTCGCCGGAAAGACGACGCCGAGTTGCTTCGCCTCCAGCGACACAAAGTAGGCGTCGCTCGGTACCCACACGCAATCGGCCGTGCCGATTTTGTCGAGGTAGCCACCTTCGGCTCGCGCGATCGAACGCATCGACAGTGGCTCGACCAGATTCATCGTGGCGACTTGCCATTCGACATTCATCTCGCCCGCGAAGTTGAGCTGCGAGCCGATGACGATACGAGTCGCCTCCGGTGGCAACATCATTGGCCGTTCAACGAACGCCGCCTCATGTTTCTTCGCCCAACCTTGAGCCTGCGCCAGCGGCGAGGACTCCAACGCCGTGACGTCAATCACCATCAGCGCGTTTGCGCCGGCGGGAATGCGTTGGGTCAATTCATCGGCCGCGAACAGCGGAGCTGTTGCCGCGAGACAAAGGAGGGCCGTCGTTGTCAAAAGGCGAATCACCATGAGGAGAGACTCCCGTGAAATTGGATTTGGTCGTCGTTGGTGCCCGCCGCAACGAGGCCGCCAACTGGGTTATGTTGGGGCATCCAGACGGCTGACGACAACCGTTGAGGCCATTTCGGCGGAGTTCGGCGTGTTCGTCGCGGCGACGGTCGAGAGGTTCGGGACGTAGCGTCGCCACCACTGGCGAGCATCGGAGCCCGTCCATGAACCGGAGGTCGGAAGTTGATCGAGCGCCTCGATCAGTTCGCTGGCCGATGCCGGCCGATCCGCGGGAGACTTCGCGAGACAACGCAACAACAGTTGCTCCAGTTCAATCGAGACTGGCTGCTTTGCTCGTTGTGAGATCGGTTCGGGAGCCGTTTTGACTTGGTGGTTCAGGATGTCGAGCACGTTGTCGCCGAAGAACAGCGGAGTGCCGGTCAGCAGGAAGTAGCCGACCGCACCGACGGCGTACAGGTCGCTGCGAGCATCCACTTTGTCCGGCGACTTGAACGCTTCGGGCGACATGTAGAGCGGAGTGCCGACGACTCCGCCGGCATTCGTGACGAGTGCCGCGTTGGAGTTCTCCGTCACCTTGACGAGACCGAAGTCGAGCAATTTGACGAAATCAAAAATCCCGGCGCGAGCGCAGAGCAAAATGTTTGCCGGCTTCACGTCACGGTGAATCAGGTTGATCGAATGTGCTTCCGCCAGCGAACCACACACCTGTTTCAAGAGGTGAATCACTCGCCCTTCTGGCTGCGCGCCGTGCCGCTCGACGAGGTCTTCCAAATTGATACCGTCGAGATATTCCATCGCGTAATAAAACACACCCTCTGGCGTGCGTCCGTAGTCGTAGATCGCGATCGTGTTCGGGTGATTGAGCTGAGCCGTGAGCTGCACTTCGCGTTCAAACCGAGCGATCGCTTTTTCGTTGGTCTTGGCCGCGTCCATGAATTTGACCGCCGTGGGCCGGTGCAGCATCGCGTGTCGAGCGCGGTACACGACCCCCATGCCTCCCTCGCCCAACTTTTCTTCGAGCGTGTACTGGCCGAGCCGTTTGAGTTCTATGGCAGCGCGCCGAGCTTGCTCCGCGAGTCGGTCGGCTCGCAACATCGAGAGCAGCATCGCCAGCGTTGCGATGCCCAGCAAACCGAACATGCTCCAGAACGCACGGCGAATGATCTCGAGCGTTTGATGCGCTTCGCTGACATCAACCTCGGTCGTCAGCCCGAAGCCTTCATCGTCGAGCCATCGCCACGCTCCTACGACGGGGACGCCGCGATAATCGCGATAGCCATCGACGTTGATTCCATCGCGTCCCGCCGCCGCTTCCGATGCCGCCAGTGTCAGCGGCAGTTCCGATCGCGATGCCTTGGGCCGCGCACCGGTCGATAGATCAACGCCGGGGTCTCGCAGCGCCACATTCAGGGTCGAGTCCTCTCCTTCCGGCAACAGGCCGATGCCTCGAAGCTGATCGTCGAAGCGACTGTTGCTCAACATCAAGCCGTTGCGATCGAAGGCATACGACTCACCCGATTCGCCGATCCGCGCGGTTTCCAGGATTTGTGTGAACTCGACTTCCGGTTGAATCCGCAAGCCGAGCGCTGCGATCACCTCACCCATATCGCTCATCACCGGAGCGACGGCAAACATCGTCGGCACTCGTGCCCGCTCCACGCCGTGCCGATCCGGCAACACCACCAGGCTTTTGTACGGCGACAACATCATCGACTTGCCAACGAACGCTTTGTCTCGCAGCGGAGTCAACTGCTCCGCCGGCAGCACTCGGCCGACCAGTTCGTTGCGAAACGCCGCCACGATCCGGCCACTCGGTTCGACCACGATGAAGCCGTTGTGTTTGTGTGCCGCCAGTACCGGGTTCAACTCGCGGCGCAGTTGGGCCGACTGCGGCAGATTGAGCAACTCCAGCGATGTCGCCTGCGGCGGAGCGTTCGCGATCAGTGTCCGAATCGTTGCCGAGATGTGTTCGTCGGCCGCCGCGAACTCCGCCTGAGTCTGCTGCATCCGCATCCAAGTTCGCAACGCGGTCTGCTGTGTCTGCAACGTCGTTTGCAGTACCGACTGCAGATTCGTCTTCAACGTCGATTCCACTTTCCCGCGCATCACCCAGCCGACGCTCGCCAACACAACCAACACCATCAGCGGCCGCAGCCAAATATGGCGACGCCAAACATCCGAAATCGTCAGCGTCGCCTGAAGCGTTTTCGTCACCGGACTGCCTTGCTGAAATGACTCGCGAAGTGAAAGGCGGCAGTCTCTCGCGAGCCGAGGCTTCCCTGCAACTCACACGACCTCTCCGCTGCTCTTGCCGCCGGAAGCCACATCATTGGGTGGCCTCTCATGCCGGAGATCAGCCTCATGGCGGGATTCCGGTTGTGCCGATGATGACGAGAACGAATTCTGCGCAATCGTTGCGGAATCGGTATGTCCACATTTGAGGCTCAGGGAGGGGCAGCCATGTGGTGGGGGCGTGTGTTCTTCGCGCTGGGATGCGCGACGGCGATCAGCCTGTCGGCAAGCAGCGTGCAGGCTCAGACGTTCGGCATTGAGTTGCACAACAACCTGATGCCGGCTTCGGGCGGCATGGCGGGGGCGAGTCTGTCTCGGCCGCAGGATTTGCAGTCGGCGATCAATGGCAACCCGGCCACGCTGCGTCAATTTCAGGGGACGCAGTTCTCGTTCGGCGGAGCCTGGGCGGACGTGGACTACGGCGTGTCGCAGGCGAATCCACTGCCGCTGTTGGGCGTGACACCGTTCAGCGCCACCTCGGATACGCCGGGTGCTTTGCTCGGTAACATCGGGTTGACGCAGGACATGGATTTGTTTGGGCTGCCCGCGACGCTGGGCATGGGTTTGATGTCGAACGCCGGCGCAGGTGTCGATTTTCGAGACGTGCCAGAGTCGAACGGGACGTCGGCTCATTACTTGGCGTTGGACATGGTCGCAGCGGCCGGTGTCGATCTGACGGAGCGGTTGTCCTTCGGAGCCTCGCTCGCGATCGGGACATCGTTTCTCGACGGACCGTTCGTGGACTTTGGTGGGATGACCCCGGCCTACGGGGTACGAGGCAGCGTGGGAGCGAACTATCAGCTCTCCCCCAACACGTCGCTGGGTGCGTATTGGCAGTCGAAGAAGAATTTGACCTTCGAGAGTGCCGCGCTGCTCCCGGCGGGGACGGCGATTGATGTCGCCTTCGATCATCCGATGAATGTCGGCGTCGGCTTGGCGAACAGCAGTCTCATGGAAGGCCGGTTATTGCTGGCAGTGGATGCGATCTACAAAGCTTACAGCGACGCGGACGCGCTCAAGGCGATCTACAACGATCAGTGGGCCGTGCAGATCGGCAGTCAATTCGCGGCGACCGAGCGTGTCCGGCTGCGACTGGGTTACGCCTGGAACGAGAACCCGATGCGGAGTGCTCAGCTCACCTCGATCGGCGGAGTCACGTTGCCTGACGGAATTCCTGCCGTGCGTTATGTGCAAGGTCAGTTCGCCGCGATCACTCAGCACCGTATCACGACCGGCTTCGGAGTTCGTGACTTTGTGCCGGGGATCGATGTCGATGTCTTCGGCGGCTACGCCTTTGAAGCGACCGACCAATTCGCCGCGACGACAGTCAACCTCAGCGGCAACTATTGGGTCGGCTTCGGCACGACCTGGCGGTTCGGCGGACGTGCGGCTCAAAATGAGGCGGCATCGGTTCAGTGACTCGCGTGAGGCTTGAGATGAACCTGCCGCAGTGTCGTTGGAAGTCGATCTCGCGGATCGGACTGGCGGTGTGCCTCGTCCTGTCGAGTAATGGGGCGGGCACTCGCGCACAGGATTGGTTGGGAGCGAGCAACCTCTGGTCATCGAGCAGCCTGATTCTGCGTGGGCAAGAACCGGAAGCGGCTGAGGGGGGCGAGGCGGAACGCTCGGAGGAAGAGCACATCGAGACCGACCGCGATTCGTTCACCCCCGCCACGTCGACCGTGTCGAAGGGCTGGATGATC
>CAZILR010000345.1:0-6150 GCA_964539995.1 uncultured Planctomyces sp. | reverse complement strand
CGTTCGCCGAGACCACCAGCGCGAGATGTTGAGCGATGAAGTAAATCGCCCGTTGTTTCACGCCGTCGTCGCTGACCCACACGGCTCCGTTTTCTGCGACGGCGAATTGGCCCGGCAGAATCGCGAAGTCGATGTCTTCCGTCGCGTGCGGATCGTCGATCCGTGCGAGGTCCGTGGTGCCGTGAATTCCGGCGATCAGCGAGACCGTCTTCTTCGCGTCCCGCCATTCGGAGACGGTGGACAACTCGGAGTTTAGCGCCGCCGTATCCGCGACCATGACTGCTCGGCCACCGACCGATTCCAAGACCGAAGCGAATTGTGTTCGCACATCGCTGAACTGAATCCACGATTGATCGAGGCTTGGCAGCGGAGCTTCGGGCAAGTGATGCCGTCGAATGGCGGAGAGGATAGCCGTCTTGGAGTCGCTCATTTTGAGTCCGGCGGTTTCGACAAAAGTGAACTTCGGCTGTCGGCGAACGGCCGATCAGAACAACACACGAGTTTGCAGGAATTCGAGCAACTCTCGCAGCCAAACGTAACCCAGCGAGCGGCGGCCGCAGTCCAGTTTCGCAATCACGCTCGAGCCGGGACGCAGGTCGGGGATCTCTTTCGGGTCCAACGTGACCTTTGCGAAGGTCGAAAGTTCGCCGTCTTGATCCAGGTCGGTCGCGAGGTTCACTGTGTCGAGTCTCGCTGAGTAGGTTGTCTTTGGTGACATGCGAAACAGAAATCGCACCGGCAAACCATTCGCCTCTTTCGCGGCGGCTTGCGCAGCGAGCACATGCCGCACATGTCGGTCGGGGATGCGCAGCTCAATTTCCCACGGGCCGGCCGGATCAACCACCTGCATCAGCAATTGACCTTGCCGCACCGGCCGCGATTCCAGCGAGCGGATCAAGTCCCAGCGGACAACTTGCCCGGCGATCGGAGAACGTAGCGTCAATTCGGCGGCTCGGCGATTCACGATTTCAAGTTGGCGGTTAAGGCTCGCAATCGTCTGCTTGAGTTCTTCCTCTTCCGCCGCGAGCTGCCCAGCCGTCGGCGAGTTTGAGCCTCGGCGATCGGGATCGCCACGCGAGGCCCGGACAGCCGCCAGCCGCGCGTTCGTTGTCGCGATTTCTCCGCGAACGCGCTGCTCTTCGAGATCCAGCTCCGGGTTTCGCATCACCGCGAGAGATTCACCTTCCGCAACCTTCGCCGCGTTGCTGACGGCAACCTGAGTGATGATCCCATCAGCCGGAGCGTACACCGATCGGCGTCGAGTCGGTTGCACTTGGCCGTGAGCTTCCAATTTCAAGTTGGCGGGAATGAGGGCGAGCGCGAGCACGACTCCGGCCATCGAAATCGCGATCGTGCGTGCTCGTCGCGACTGAGCCAGCGATTTCCATCGCAGTAATCGGCCACTCAGTCCGTGAGCCTCGAAGGCCGTGGCATTCGCCAGCGCGGTGGCGGCATGTCGGCAAACTTCCGCAACTCCGTCGTAATCGGGATTGATCGATTCGGTGCCGAAGGACTCCAACACGACCGCGCCGCACGCACCCTCCCACGAACCTAGCTTCGAGCCAAGCGGCTCCACACGCACACGAGCCGCTCCCGATTCCTTCAAGTAGTCGCGCACGGCTTCGTTCGCCTGATCGGCAGAGGTCCACGGTAACGAAGTTCCTTGACGGCGCACCTCAAAGACAAGCTGTTCGATCGCACGACTGGCGTTCGCACGTCGATTCAAATCCTGGACAGCAGTTGCGGACTCCAGCCGAAATCCGGACTCATCGGCCAGCAACACGCTGAGGCGATCGAGTCGCAGCGCGGAGGCTCCGTCATTGGCCAGATCAAGCGCGATGCGTCGGCGATCCAACGTCGAATGCAGCGTCTGACACAACTCGGCGACACGATCCCGTTCCACTGACAGCGAAAACATCCGCGTGAGCTGCCGGCCTCGGTGGAATTCCACAATGACGGCCGCCACGGCCGCGACCACATCGGCGATATTTTCGCCACGTTGTGCCGCCGCCGGCAGCCGCACATCGAGCGTCAATCGCAGCGACGGCGCGACCGACACACACGCAATGCACCGAGCGAACTCGGTCGTGTTCGGCCAGCGGCCGCCGACACCGGGCGGGACGATCACCGTGCGATCGGTTTCCAATCGCCCGACCGGCTCCACGAACGCCGCGATACGATCTCGATCGGATTCACCTTGTGTGTCGAACAGCAGGGAAACGCTGTCCTCGCGAACCGACCACACCGCCGCGCTGTGAGCTTCGAGGATGTCCGCCAACTCGCCCAGCACCTGCGCGTAGTATTCGGAGGCCGAAACCAGCGTTCGTCCCAAGACCTCGGCGTGCTCCAGCAAACCATCGACACGCATCATCAGCGAAGCGGAACGGGCGACGGATTCGGGTTGGCTGGGACGATTCATGGCGACTGCCAAACGCTCGATTCTTAGGTCTCTTGGCCTTGGTCGAGAACGGTAAACCGTTGTCCGAACGGATGCGAGAGGTCGCCATGATTTCCAAGTCGCTTGCCGGAATCACCAAGAATCCCGCAATCGGCGTCTCTTCCCAGCTTCCCCAGTCTGGCAAGTTGATGCTGCTCGCCGATTCCATTAGCCATCAAGCTTTTACTGGCCGGCTTAACCCGCAGAATCGGGAAATTTTCTCCAATCGTCAAACTCAACGGTCGATCAAGAGATGGTGAAAGAGTCGGTGAAAGTTGTGCGCGCGACCATGCACGCAGTTTTCACGTTCGACTGATTCGGTGAGGTGGTTCTCGCCTACTCTGGAAATCGCACGGATGACCGTCAAATTTCGCAGTGACCGATCGAAATCGACACCGAACCGCTTTGTGGTTCGGCGAGCGGCGGCGCTGTTGATCTTCTCGGCCGTCCTGTCGGGATTCGTAGGTTGCGCATCTTACGAGACCTACACAAAAACGGTCGGCAACGACACCAGCGAGATCGACTCGATCACCGCCGAAGCCGAGAACCCCGTCCCAGAGATTTATCAGGCGGCGTACTCTTCGGCTCCGATCACGTCGAAGTCGCTCCGAGACGGCCAAGAGATTCAGTACCGCGACGTCTCCGTCGGTGAAGTCTTGCAGATCGCGCTGGAGAATTCGGAAGTCTTGCGTGAGCTGGGTGGCACGATCCTCAGAACTCCAGAAGCCATCCGCACACGGTACACGATCGGCCTCCAGCAGACCGATCCTCGCTTCGGCACGCACGCCGCCTTGAGCGCGTTCGATGCACAGTTCAAAGGGTCGGCGACGTTCCAAAAGAACGACCGCATCTACAACAACTCGTTCTTCGCGGGTGGTGTCAATTCCTACGTTCAAGACCTGCATGAGTACAAAGCCGAACTTTCCAAGCGAGCGGCGACCGGCGCGCTGATGATCTTCCGCAATGTCTCGGACATGGATGACAACAACGCTCCTGGGAACCTTTTCCCCAGCGCTTGGAACTACTACGCCGAGGGTGAATTCCGGCAACCGCTGCTGCAAGGTGGCGGCCTGCAATACAACCGCATCGCGGGTCCAAGCGGCACGCCGGGGCTGTACAACGGCATTCTGATCGCTCGCGTGAACACCGACATCACGCAGACCGATTTTGAGATCGCCGTGCGGGACTACGTCAGCAACGTGGTCAACGTGTACTGGGATCTGTACTACTCGTATCGCGACTTGGATGCTCGTCGCCGAGCGATGCACGCCGCGCTGGAGTCGTGGCGCAAGGTCAAGGCACAGGTTGAAGCCGAGGGTGTGTCGGCCTCGAAGGAAGCCCAGGCCCGCGAACAGTACTACCGCTTCAAGCAAGAGGTCGATGACTCGCTGTCTGGCCGGCTGCTGCAAGGGACACAGTCCCGCAACGGCACCACCGGCGGAACATTGCGAGCCAATGGTGGCGTGCAAGTCAACGAACGCCGTTTGCGGCTGATGATTGGCTTGCCGATCACGGACGGCACACTGTTGCGGCCCTCGCAAGACCCAGACGAAGCCGAAGTCATCTACGATTGGGAAATCCTGATGCAAGAGTCGTTGGCTCGGCGGCCGGAGTTGCGACGCCAACAGCTCAAGGTCAAACGTCGTGAGATGGAGCTATTGGCCTCGCAGAACTTCATTGTTCCGCAGTTGGATGCCGTCGGGCGCTACCGTTTCCGAGGTTTCGGCGACGAACTGAACGCCACCGGTAACAACGGTGGTGGAACTCCCGCCTCGGCGCTCGGCAACCTTGTCACCTTGAGTCACCAAGAATGGATGGCCGGCGTCGAGTTCTCGATGCCGCTGGGATTCCGCCAAGGCCATGCCGCCGTCGCGAACGCCGAAATGGCGCTCTGTCACGAGCGTGCTGTCCACCGCGAGCAAGAACGCGAAGTCATCCATGACCTCAGCAACGCTCTGTCCGATGCCATTCGAGCCTTTGAGTCCTGCCAAAGCAGCCTCAACCGTTACATCGCTTCGCGGGAAGTGTTGCTGTCGCTGGAAGCCGAAGAGAAGAACGGACTGCCGATCGACATCGACCGCATCCTGGACGCTCAACGCCGAGTCGTGGAAGCCGAGCTTCGCTACTACCAGTCCCGAACCGAGTACGCCGTCGCTCAAAAGAATGTGCAACTGGAGCGAGGTGCTCTCACGGGTGAGAACGACTTGTGGATCATCGACGGAGCCGACACCTCCGCTGGCGGACACCAACCGACCAGCCTGCCACCAGCACCAGCTCCGGCCGTCGAAGATGCCAAGCCGATTCCGCAAGCCCAGGCGATCAAGCGAACTTCCAAGGCCGAGATCGCCGCAACACCTGCTTCGGTGACCAATCGCCTGGCGGATTCGTCTCCTTCCGAAGAGGAAAAGAGACTGATGGCCGAGTCGCTGATGCAGCAAGCTCGCCAAGACTTGGCGAAGGGAGATCTCGCGGCGGCTCGTGAGAAGGCGGAGCAAGCCGCCAAGATCGACGTTGCCTACTCCGTCCTCGATGAACGTCCGCAACATCTTCTCACAGAAATTCATCGTCGAGCCAACAACGCCGGCGAAGACACGCCGCGCGCTAAGGGACTCGCTCGGACTCCGCACCCAACCAAATCGGCGGAGACACTGTCGGCCAACAACGACAAGCAAATGGCTCAGCACTTGTTGAATCAGGCTCAGATCGCCGCCAACAATGGTGACTACGAACAGGCGCGGTCGCTCGCGCTGGAAGCCAATCAACTGAATGTCGCCTACGACTTGTTCGATTTGCGCCCGGAACAAGTGTTGGCTCAAGTCGATCGTGCGTCGAATAACCAGCGGATCGCAAAAGGTAACTCGAAGGCGAAGCCCGCCGTCAAAGAGTCGCTGGGCAACACCGGATCACCGGCGGACAAAGCCAAGACGGCCGCCAGACGTTTCCCCGCGACGAACAAAGTGCAGCCGACTTCCGCCAAGCAAAACATGCTCCCAACCTTGGAGTTCGATGACTCCTCCGTTGAAGCGCGAGACTCCAGAGACAACGGCGTGATCTTCGTGCCGCCCGCTCCTGATCTCGGCAAAGCAAGGCCCGTGCGGCCTGCGTCCGACGATGACGACGATGATGAAGACGACGACGACGAAATGTCGGACGAGTTCTAGGCTCTGTCCCGCAAATCGCGATTCGACGCTCGCTGGCATTTTCCGCGTCGCTCTCAGACGATCCTCGCCAATGGCGTTTTGGCTTCCATCGGCGAGGAGCTTCTCATGCAACGGTCGGTCATTCTCTCGGTGTGTCTGGCGTGGCTGAGCGGTCAACTGGTGCTGGCGGACGATCCGCCCAAGTCACTCGATCCGCGATTGAAGATTGAACTCTTCGCCGAGCATCCGCAGATCGTGACGCCGACTGGTCTCGACGTCGATCATCGTGGCCGAGTCTTCGCCATCGAGAGCAATACGCACTTCCCGCCCGAAGGTTACAAGGGGCATCCGACCGACCGAGTGCTCGTGATGAGCGATACAGACGGCGATGGCAAGGCGGACAAGATCGTCGTCTTCAAAGACGGCCTGAAACATTCGATGAGCGTGGTGGTGAGGCCGATCTGGTTCCCAGAAAACTCGAAATCCGAAACTCGAAACTCGAAGGAGATCACTCGGAACTCGGAACTCGGAACTCGGAACTCCGTCTACATCGCCACTCGCCGCGAAATCCTC
>CAZILR010000344.1:0-6166 GCA_964539995.1 uncultured Planctomyces sp. | reverse complement strand
CAACGGCGAATACCCGGCAAGTCCAACGACACACAAGCTCACGCGGCCGATGTTTGCCAAGCTCTCCGAGCGATTGATGGAGCGATTGCGAAAGCCGATCGACAAGGCATTGCGAGACGGCGAATGCGATCCCGACGACATTGAAGACGTGATCCTGGTCGGCGGCGCGACACGCATGCCGGTGCTCGTCGATTTCGTGCGCGACTACTTTCAGCGCGAGCCGCTGTGCCGGTTCAATCCCGATGAGGTTGTGGCCCTTGGTGCGGCGGTGCAGTCGGCGCTCATCACGGACGACTCGTCCGTGGATGACATGGTGATGACCGACGTCTGCCCGTTCACGCTGGGCATCGCGGTCAGCAAGGAGTTTGGCAATCAAATCCTCGACGGCTACTTCATGCCGATCATCCCACGCAACACGACGATCCCAGTCTCACGCGAGGAGGTTGTCTCGACGCTCCATCCGAATCAGCGCGAGATCGCCGTGCGCGTCTTTCAAGGGGAGGCTCGCAAGGTGGAGGGAAACTTGCTGCTGGGCGAGTTGAAAGTCACCGACATTCCGCCCGGTCCGAAAGGGACACCGATCTGCATTCGGTTCACCTACGACCTGAACGGCATTCTGGAGGTCGAAGCATTTCCGCAGGCTGGCGGCAAGCGATTCCGTGCCGTGTTGACACAGCACGTCAAAGGGCTCAGCAACGCGGAGTTGGAAGCCGCTGTCCGCAATCTCAGCAAGCTGAAGTTTTATCCGCGCGACGAAGTTCGCAATCAAAAGCTGCTGCTGTTCTGCGAGCGAATCGCCGGCGAGGTGAACTCGTTCCAGCGGCCAGAGCTGGACCAGATGATCGACTCGTTCGAGCAGGCGATGGCGTCCGGCGACCGAGACTATTTTGAGGCCGTTCGCAACAATCTGCTGATGATGCTTTCTGCACTCGGTTTTGTGTACACCGAAAACCATGAATCCACCGAAAACCGCGAACCGTGACCCCGCCGAGTATTTGGCGAGCGTGTTGCCGTTGAATCCGATCTTTCAGGCCGAGGAAATCCTCGCCGCCCGCAATCGTTTTCTCGGCCGCAAGGAGTCGCCGACCGAATCCGAAACGTGGCAGTTGCAGGAACAGCGTGAAACCCTGCACGCTCAGATCAATACCCTGCGCGAGCGATTCTGGACGAATCCACCGAAGGAGCTTCGCGAGGCACTCGAAGGACTCGCCGTCGAACCCTTTCCCGATCTCAAGCTGGCGAGCGATCGGCTGCGGGCAGCGCTTCGAGTGCGAGCCGAGTTCCCCAAACTCGCGCAGCACCCGAAATGCGACCAGGAACTGTTCGAGAAGCTCAAAGAGGTTGCCGTCACCGCGCCGCGAGACGCGGGTCGCACCAAGCAGGCGTTCTTCCTGCGAACGTCGGCGAATCTCAAGCTCTATCGCCGCTGTGTGGCCATGATCCAGGTGCTGCGAAAAGAGTTTCCCGATGTCTTCGATCTGGAAGCGGATTGGCTGCGGCAAATCGAGCAGACGAAACCAATCGCAGGTCAAACCGTGTCCGAAAAAGAGTCGGCGGAACGGGCTGGCAGTGCCGTGAAGGGATTTAGCTGGGCCGCCGTGTTCATCGCGATCAGTATTCTCGGTCGAGTGTTCACGGCGAGTCAGCGAACCTTCAACTCGCCGTCGTCACCATCCGCTCCGGCACAGACATTCTCCCCGGACGATCAAGCCAAGATCCAGAAGATTCTGCAAGGGGTGCAGCGTTCGCAGTCACCACCGGTCACTCCTCCCGTGAACAACCCCAGCTTCGCGCCCCCCACGACGATGCCTTCCACCAACGACGATGTCCGCAAGCGTCTGGATGCCATCCGCCAGGATGCTCGCGAGCGTTTGGAGCGTCAGCGCAACCGGACTCAGGTTCCCAATCTTCCACCGGGGATTCCCCAGCCACGCGGACCATGATGATCGGAATCGTTCCGGTGCAAGGGGATGCTCGATCTTTCCGTGGTCTTCCGCGACGTGGCTCGGCCGCCGAGACGGGGCACGTCAAAACAAAAACTCAACCGATTTGATCGCGTGCCGCTGAAGGTTGCTGATGTCCGATTCTGTCGAACCTCGCTGGGATTTGCTGCCGCACGAACCGGAACAGTTCTTTGAACTGCCGGAAGAGTTTGACCGCAAAGACCTGAAGCGAAAATACAACGCGCTTCTGCGACAGTTCAAACCGGAAAAGCATCCCGAAGAGTTCCAGCGCATCCGCGCGGCGTTCGAGCAACTCGACAATCAGCTTCGTTACGGTGAGCAGCGTTCGGGACGCGGGACGTCCGGTCCATCGAGCTTCGATTGGTCAGCCCCTCAAGAGAAGCCGGTTCGTCCTGAGCCGCAATCATCGACGACCGGGGATCGTGAAGAGGCTCCACCGCGTCCGATCAAACCGCGAGAGAAATCGCCGATCGAACGTCTGCAAGAGCGACTGCAAGCGGCGACGCCCGCCGAGGTTTATCAGCAGTTGGAGGAAGAGCCGAGCAAGACGCCGTTCGACTTCTTTTCGTTGGCGATTCTCTCGGACATCGCTCAACCAGATGCCTCGCAAACATTTTTGAAGTGGTTGCTGCGCGGCTTGATCAAGCATCCCAACGATCCCGGATTGTCGCGGCTGCTGAGCACGTTTTTGCATTCCGACATTCCAATCGGCCAGGTTCCGACGATCGTGCAGGCGGTTGCGAAGGCGATTCCCAACGACCGCTTCTACTCGCTGACCGAGCCGCTGTGGGATCGTCTGCTGCAAGCTCGTCCGTTCGAGCAAGTCGCCGGATTGCTCGCGGAATGCGAAGGTGTGCTGCGCGACCATCGGCTCGACGGCAAGCTGGCGTTTTACGTTCACATCCTGCGGCGAGCACTCTGGCTGGCGGACGACGCCTGGATCAACGCGGCCTTCACGATGCTCGACGAACACGCGACGGAGTTGGCGGGTGCGCTGGAATACGACTTCGAATTCTTGATGTTCCTGCGAACGTATCGCGAAGAACGCAAGACGTTCCTCAACGGCACCGCCGGCCGCGAGCTGATCGACCGTGCGATGCGCGACTACTGCCTGAAGAGCGACTACGAAGCCGATCGCGCGGTCCTCGAATGCCAGCTTGAGCTGGCGACCGATCCGGCTTCCCTGCGGCAGGCGTTCCCGAATACCGATGCCAGTTTCCCGGCCTGGTGGACGCTCTGGAACTGGATCACCGCCGACGTCGCCGATCGCATGGCCGAGGACGAGAGCGAAGTCGATCCCGAAACCCTGTTCCAACAACTCCGCAAAGTGCTCCGTCGCTGCGAACAAATGACCGACAAATCTTGGATTGGCTGGGGCTGGGGAACGCTTGGCTGGATTTACCTCGGAACAATTTCGGTCGGCTTGTTGACAGTTTTTGTCATCGGAGCTCTTCCGTGGTTGTTATTTCAAATCTTCCGCAGTTCCGCGGCCTCTCCAAGCTCCCCTAGCATGGCGCTTGTCTGGGGAGTCGCCCTGCCGATCTGCCTTTGTGTCGTCTCTTTTCGATTCATCAAGGATCGCGTGGCGCATCGCTTGCGACGCTGGCTGGCTACTCGGCTTGGCGGACGTTCGTACCAGCGACAGTGGCGAACCTTGATTGAGCAACATCTCAGCCTGACGCATCAGCCGTTTCGCCTGCTGATCCAGCAACTCGCGGTCGAGCACGACGACATCAGCCATGTCTACACCTCGTGGATTCACGCCCATGCGTCGTCCGACTATGGTCTGGCCTGTCTCGCGATGGCCCAACGATTCTTGCGGTAGCCGGGAGCCTTCGATTCGTCATGTCCGCACCCGCAGAACCGAATTGGACTCTGTTGCCGCACGAGCCACAGCAATTCTTTGAACTGCCCGACCACTTTGATCGCGTCGATCTGCGGCGGAAATACAGTGCGTTGATCCGCCGCTTCAAACCAGAAAAACACCCCGACGAATTCCAGCGCATCCGCGCAGCCTTTGAAGTACTCGACCAGCAACTTCGTGCCTCTCAACGCCAACCCTCCCATCTTCGACCCATCCCAAGCACTCATCGTCCCTCGGATGCGGATCGCCCGGAGACACAGTCACCATCGGAGCCAACCAGCACAAAGCCACCGGAACGGCCAACACGCCGCGTGATCGAAATTCGTCGTCCAGAGCCGCCGGAGCAACTCGCGCAATCGTTGCGAGGTCTCGCGCACCGACTGCGAAACGACCAGTTCTACGCCGAGGCGTGGTCCATCTGGGAAGAGCTGACGGCGGTCGAGCCGTTTGAACGCTGGCAGCCGCTCCTGACCGAGCTTTCCGAAATTGTTGACATCGACGACTACGATCAGCCGCCCGTGGAAAAGGTCGAGTTCTTCATTCGTTTCCTGCGTCGCGCCCTGTGGGCGGCCTCCGATGATTGGTGTGAGGATGCGTTTGACTTTCTCGAAGACAACGCTGATCTCGTTCGGGAACCTTGGGAATATGAACTCCTGCTGCGGCTCGACGATTATCGCGACGACCGGAAAGTATTTCTCGACGGGACACGCGGCCGACAAATCATTGACGACGCGATTCTCGACTACTGCATGAAATCCGAGATCGAAGCTCTTGAGGCGTTTCGACGTCATCAAATGGAACTCGCCGCTCACCCGGAGTGGCTTCGCGAGGCGTTTCCGTTCGACAACAATGACATGTCGAGCCATTGGCCTCTCTGGTCGTGGCTTTCCAATGAAGCCGGCCATCGTCTGAGGCTGCCTCGACGAATGGCGGCTTCTGAACCAGCATCGTTGCAACCGCTCTTTGACGAAGCCGCCAATTTGATCCGTCAGTCCATAGAGCATACCCATCGGCAAGAAGCAGAGTTCACGCGGTCACTTGATGCCAAATTCAACAATCTCATCGGAGGATCGTTGATGATCGGCATTTTCGGAGTCCTGTGTGCGCTCCCCATCACAGCGTTCCTCTTCTCGCAGTTTCATTCCCTAGAGGTGTGCATTCTCTTCAGCACACTCGTTGGTGTCGTCGTTTTTGTGAAGGCGTTCCAGCGGGGATCATCAGTATTGCAAGCCGATGCTCAGCGCGTCGTGACCACAGCCTCGGATTGGAAAGCGGAACGTGCAATCGCGCTCTCCTGCTATGAGAACGTCTTGGAATCTCGTTTGAAGGATTTCATGCGGAGGACCGGCCTCACATTTGACGAGCTTGTGGAACTGTCTTGGAGCGAAATCATGAGTACCTCGTTCACGCTCAAGCAAAGCCTTTTGTTCGCTCAATTGATTCACCAAGCGATCTCTACCGATTACGCTCTCGCCAGTTTTGCAGTCGCCATACGCTTCTTGCGATAACCACGAAATCCGTTCAACTGACAACAACCGAAAAGACGTCCATGAAGATCACGCACATCGAAGTGATTCCGCTGACCGGTGCCACCGTTGATGGCGGTTGGCCTCAAGGACATGAGCCGCAAGAGAACCTGCACACGTTCGTCGAAGTGCGGACGGACGAAGGCTTGTCCGGCTGGGGGAGTTGCTTCACGTCGGGCAAGCTCGTCGAGGGGGCGGTCGAGTTGCTGTGGCCGTTGCTCAAAGGCGAGTCGGCGGTCGAGCCGGAGCGAGTCAGCGAGAAGCTGCGTCAGTCGTCGTTCTGGCAAGGGCGCGGCGGTTCGGTCGAGCACGCGATCAGTGGGATCGACATCGCGCTGTGGGATTTGTTCGGCAAGGTGTGCGGGCAGCCGGTGTCGCGGTTGCTCGGCGGGAATTATCGGCAGCGGATCAAGCCGTATGGTTCGATCTTGTTCGATGAACCGGATGCGTTGCGAGCAACTCTGGAATCGACGGTCGAGCGTGGGTTCAAGGCGATCAAGATGGGCTGGCGGCCGTTCGGGCGGCGCGATCGCAAGTTCGATGAACTGCTGATCGGCACGGCTCGCGAGACCGTGGGTGGCGGAGTCGATTTGATGGTCGATGCCGGAGGGAGCGAACAGTTCTGGCCACATGGCGTGAATTGGGCACGCGAGACGGCGCACATGCTGGCCGATTACGGCATCGTCTGGTTCGAGGAAGCTCTGCCCCCGGATGACATTGAGGGCTACATCGAGCTGACTCGCGTCTCGCCGGTGCCAATCGCGACGGGCGAGGTGCTGACTCGGCGGCAAGCGTTCCGACCGTGGCTCGAA
>CAZILR010000343.1:0-6169 GCA_964539995.1 uncultured Planctomyces sp. | reverse complement strand
CGTTGTCTGTCGATATCGGTCGGCCGAGCCCTTCATCATCGCGCCGAGCGATCCCATGCCTCGATACCGCTTAAAGCTGCGGCCTTGGTACAGGATCATCTCGCCGGGTGATTCATCGAGTCCCGCCAGCAGTCCACCCAGCATCACGACGTGAGCACCGGCTGCGAGAGCCTTCGTCACGTCGCCGCTGTAGCGGATGCCGCCGTCGGCAATGATCGGGACATCCGTGCCGGCCACCGCTTTCGCCGCGTTGGAAATCGCGGTGAGTTGCGGTACTCCGACGCCAGAGATGATGCGTGTCGTGCAAATCGAGCCTGGCCCGATTCCCACTTTGACGCCATCCGCTCCGGCTTTGACCAGATCCTTTGCTCCTTCGGTGGTGGCGACGTTGCCCGCCACGACGTCGATGTTCCAGCGGTGTTTGATCTCACGGACGGTCTCGATGACGTTCTTCGAGTGTCCGTGAGCCGAATCCACCACCAGCACATCCACGCCCTTGTCCAGCAGCGCCGCGGCCCGTTCGTAATCGAACACGCCGATCGCTGCTCCGACTCGCAACCGCCCGCGAGCGTCCTTCGACGCGCGCGGAAAGCGCAGGGTCTTGTCGATGTCACGGATCGTGATCATTCCCTTTAATTGGTAAAGGTCGTCAACCAGGAGCAGTTTCTCCACTTTGTTTTCCAGGAGTAACCGCTGCGCTGTGACAAGATCGGTGTGCTCGCCCGCCGTGACGAGCTTGTCCTTGGTCATCACGTCCTCGACCCGCTTGTCGTTCGATTCGAGAAACCGCAGGTCGCGTCGCGTCAAGATGCCCACCAGCTTGCCGTTGCGCGTGATCGGAACACCGCCAATGTTCCGTTCGTCCATGAGACGACGAGCTTCGCCAACCGTCGTTTCGGGCGGCAGCGTGACCGGATCGACAATGACGCCGTGTTCGGATCGCTTCACGCGATCGACCTGCAAAGATTGCTGCTCGGCCGTCATGTTTTTGTGAATGATGCCGATGCCACCTTCTTGGGCTAAAGCAATCGCCATCTCGGCTTCGGTGACGGTGTCCATCGGACTGCTGACGACCGGAATGCTGATCGTCACGTTGCGAGTCAACCGCGACGAAACATCGACCTCGTTCGGCATGACCTCCGAGTAGGCCGGCTCCAACAACACGTCATCGAAGGTGACTCCGCGAGTCCCAATACGGTCTTCCATCATCCAAACTCCGTCAGTCTGTGGCGGCCCGTTCGATCGAGCCAACAATTCGAGGGGATGATAGGAAGCCGTCGAATGACCGTCACGCAATGACGCGACAATTACTGAAACCGCGCAATTGCTCGCACGATCCTCGGCAGGTACGCCGGTTCGAGGAAGATAGGGCGCAACCTCACGCTGCGCGCCGTTCCGACAATTCCAATGCGGAATCTGCACCAGCCGGTGCCGAGATCAGAGCAACCTTTGTCCGTCGCATCCGTTGTCCGTGCAGGCACATCCCGATGAACGTGTAACGGACAAATCCCATGTAACTGCCGAATCCGACCGCGACCGCGACCGCAAATGTCAGCAGCATTTTCAACTCCGGCGCAACTGGGGACTCATGCAGAGCGATGTGAGTCAAACCGACGACCGGAAGGTGAATCAAATAAATCCAATAGGAAGTGTCCGCCAGGTAGCGAAGGCGCGGGGAATGGAATTGTCCGCACCGGACGACGACTCCCATCGCACCAAAGATGAAAAAACACGCCGACAATCCGACACACCAGGCAAAACACATTCTCGTCAGCAAGTTGCCTTCACCGCTGACTTGAGCTGGTAAGAACCAGAACATGCTGACGATGCAGATCATCGAAATACCCAAATGAACTCCCGGCAGCCGAGTTGTTTGAAAGAATTCGTCACGTCGGCGAAACGCCGCAACTCCGATGGTAAAAAAAATGCTGAAATACAAGATTCTCCCGGGGTCGGGCAGAATCGAGTTATGAAAGTCTGTCACCGGAGATGAATCGCCCCAGAGAATCATGGAGACAGGAAATGCGAGCAAGATGGGTGTCCGAATGGGGCCTTTAAGCCATTCGAGTTGAACTGTCGGCATTCTTTGGTTGCTTGGCCATTCTTGCCGCAGGATCAAGAACGAAGCACTCATGACGATCAGGTCATACAAAAACCACAGATGTCCGAGGCTGAAGAAATTGGCTTGCAATTCAGGCTCAAACGGAACGAACAGGGTCGTCGCCTGCTCCAGAGTGCAGCGTCCAGAAATCAGCCACCCCATCGTCCAGATACATAACGTCATCGGCAAAATTGTGCAGACAGCGACGCCGTAAGGAATCACTAATCGCTTCACGCGGTGCTCCAGGAATTTCTGCGGACCACGCGATTGAAACAGATATTCGGCAAAGAACCCGGACAAAAAGAAAAACGTGGGAAGCCGAAACGTGTGCAGGCCCCAAAAAATCACGTCACAGAGCGGTGACGCTTTGTCATCGAAGATTGGCCAAGTGAGGTGCGGCATTCGCGTTGGTAAATAAGCGACCGTCGCGTGTAATAACACTCCGCACAGCATGGCAATACTGCGGAGTGCGTCGAGTCCGTCTAACCGTCCTCCGGGAAACGTGGTGATTGCTGCCTTTGCACGCTCTTTCTCGAACAAGACAACTTCTTCCGATCCCATTTTCGGGGCCACCTTCCAAGTTCGATCGACTTCCGCGTTCGTAGGGCAAGAGGATCGTTCACGCGGCCCTGCAAGTGTTTCGAGAAACAGCACTGGGCAACTCGCACAGCGAGGCATCGACGTACAAGTGATGCCACAACTGCGTGCTGAGGACGCCAATCAAACCTTGTCGAATGACCATGCTGCGGCCGATGCTGCGATTCCACCAGCCGTTCACATGGCGGCAGAAATGATCGACTCGCCGAGGATCGAAGTAGCCCGTCTTCCTCAACGATTCCGGGCTGAGCAACTGCCGGGCATAAGACGGAAACTCATTGAAGAAGTCTCGTGGCAGCGGAGCTTTGAAGAGTACTTTCTGTGGCTTGATAGAATTCTCCGGAAGAATTGTCGCGGCGTATTTCCGCAGCAGCACCTTGTCTTGCCGCAGACCGCGGAGCTTCCAGCGCGGGTGGAGGCTCGAAACGAACTCGACGAGATCCTCGTCGAGGAACGGGTACAGAGTGCGGACTCCATTTGCCGCCGCCGGCCGGTCCCCTTTGTGGTTGAGCAGCAAGCCCGGCAGCATCACATGATGACTGAGATACAACGACCGATTCAGCGGATCCCAGCGTTTCATCCCGGCGACATTCAAATCGAGATCGTCATACGCCGAGAACCCGCCGAGCCGTTCCCACATCGCGTCGCTGTAGAACAACACGCGGCCCAGGCTGAACGTGCTGTAAAGATCGTGATAGGCATTCGGCCCACCGAGTATCCGCTGCTCGCGCCGAGTCTCTCGAAAACGTGAGGACGGAGCGAACAGTTTCTGGACGTAGGCTCGACCGAGATTGCTGATCCGCAGGTCACCAAAATCAAACATGTTCGCGAAGCGGTTCACCTTGAACCAAGCATGTCCCGCCAGAATTTCATCGGCCCCTTCGCCGGTCAGAGCGAACCGGCAACCGTGATTGCTGACGGCTCGTGCGAGCCGCGACAGTGCGGTGCAGGAGGTCACGATCACGGGCGACTCCGCGGCCTGAACGATCTTGGGAAACTCGGCGACGACGTCCGAACTGCGGCTCTCCACGATTGTGTTCGGGCATTGCAGCAGAGCCGCGAACTCGGCGGCCTTCGCGGATTCGTCGAGGTTTCGATCTTTCACGCCAATCGTGAATGTCTCCAGCGCGTCGCCTTTGATCGCGCGCGCGGCGGTGAGCACTACGGACGAATCCAACCCGCCGCTCAAGTAACTGGCGACCGGCTCCGAGTTTTGCAAACGCCGTCGCATCGACTGCTCAAACCGCTCGGCAAACGCAGCCACCATCTGCGATTCGTCGCCGTCGATCTCCTCGCCGCGATCCGGATACCAAGCATCCCAATAGCGGCGGACTTCCACCGTTGCCGGCGAGCCGTCGTTGTGCCACTGGATTTTCAAAAAACATCCGGCAGGAACGGCCGAGACTTCTTGAAAGCAGGTTCGACTGCCGGTGATCGCAAAGAACGTGAAGAGCTGATCGAGTCCTCGCACATCGACATCCGGCCGAGCGGCCCCGACGGCCAGCAGCGCCTTAATCTCGGAGGCGAACCACAACTTGTCACCGCGCCGAACCCAAAAGAGCGGGCTGATTCCCGACCGATCTCGCGCCAAAATCGCGACGTTGCGGCGAGGGTCATGCAGTGCGAACGCGAACTGGCCGCGCAGCAGTCTCGGCATGCGTTCCTGATCGGTTTCCCAGAGTTCAGCAATTCGTCGCGTGAAGTTCGCGGGATCGTGCGGCAACACCGAAGAGGTGCTGCCTTCGCCGAACAGCATTCCATCCAGAACAACCGCTGGAGCATTCGCAGGAATCTCTGCAGACGGCTCGTCGAAAACGTCAGCCTCACCGCCGCAACTTGCGAAGATGCTGCCGGGGCGATTCGTCAACGAGCACACCGAAGCCCCGCGATGCCGTAGTGCGCCGAGCATCGTCCGAACTTCCGCGACATCAAGCTTGGTCCCTGTCCGCAGGGCCAGCGTCCCAGCGATTCCTCTCATCCGTGATTCCCTCAGATAGACGTGCGGTGCTTCAGCTTGGTTGTAACTCAGGCCGCTCGCTTAGCTTCGTCCTTCAATTGATCTTCGTGGCACATCGCGACGGCGCTGTTGTCGATGTAGACCTCTTCGCCGCTGCGAGCGTATTCCGGGCCGAGCACTTCGAGCACCGTCGGATTGCGATCCTCACCGTCATGTGTTGGAAGGAAGTAGCCTTCGACGACCAATCCTTCGTCGGCATATTCCGGATACCGCTGCAAGAACGCGTGCAGCTTCGGCAGCCGATAGTGCGGCACGGTCGAGAACATGTGGTGTCCCAGATGGAAATCCATGCCGAACGGGAAGACCGCGTATCGGATGAATCGGTTGACCAGAAACGTCCGCGTGTTCGTCAGCCAGCCACGATCGCCGTTGCCGTACTGCACGACCTGCCGCAGCATCATGAAGAACGGAAACGTGCTGAAGACCGGAGCGATCCACCAGACGTAGTAGTAAATCCAGACCGGCGCGCCCGTCATCGCTTGAGTCCACGACAGTGAGGTCGCCAGCAGCGTCAGATAGCCGACTCGCGAAATCCACGTCGTCTTCTGCGAGATGATCGGCCTCAGCTTCGTCACGAAGTAGCGTTCGGACGGAATCATCAGGAACAGAGCCGTCGCGACGGCGAAGGCCACCGGCGGAACGAACGTCAGCACCTGCCGTGCGTCGAGGAAGCTGGCGGTGATCATCGTCGGAAAGAACGTCACGAAGAACGTGAGCCCGATCCGCGACGGCCACTTCGAGAACTGACGATCGGCGTACGCATACGGATTATTCGTGCCGCCGACGGCGTTGTATTTCGCTCGTGCGATCGTGTACTTGATCAGCGGCCAGACCAAGAATTGCTGAGCCAGCATCCGCAGGAACCGCAGCTTCGACGCCGGGAAGTTCAACCAATGGCCGCTCATTTTCAGAGATGCGAAGTCTGGATCGAGATCCGGGTCGTTGATGAACTGGTGATGTCCCAAGTGATAGATGCGGAACGAGTACGTCGAGCTGAAGAGCGGAAACATGCACAGCCAGTCGGACGCCAGTTCGTTGAGCTTTTTGTTGCGGAACAGCGTGTAATGTGTCGCCTCGTGAGTCGCTCCGCCGAATTGATGCTGCGACGCTCCGACAATCACCAGCGCGATGTACGCGACCGGCAGGTTCCACCAGAAACTGGCACCGCTGGCCATCTGCCATTGATTAAACGCGACCGCTCCACCGATCGCCGCCGCGATGATCAAGTAGACCTTCGCGAGATACCACCAGTTGGTGACGTTGTCGGTCTGCCGCAGACGCTGCAACTCTTGCTTGAGTGCCCCGTCGTTGAGCATCCGCGCCTGTGCTGCTGATGTCGCCATGATTCGATTGCTTCCTTGCGAATCGCATTCCCTAACCCGAAGCGCCAGCGAGGGCGGACGCTCACACGCGATGATTTGGGAGTCGGTGACGCGTTCGCCCTCGCTGGCGCT
>CAZILR010000342.1:0-6196 GCA_964539995.1 uncultured Planctomyces sp. | reverse complement strand
TTGCGGAGTGCGGTTAAGTTGTTCGATCTCGCTGTTCGCGAGTGCTCGGCCGTAGACGCGAGCGTCCTGCAAGACGACGTTTTGCAGCCGCTCGCTCTTGCTCCGCTGGCCGATGGCCAGCGGTACGTTCGTCTTGATCGTCGATTTGAGCTGATCGGCCTCGACGTCCGTCGGCTGCAACGCTCCGTTAATGTAGACCTTCACTCCGGCCGCTTTCCCCGATCCGTCGTAGGTGATGCAAACGTGGCTCCATTGATTCGGTTGCAGCGGAGTCTTCGCGACCACCTTCAGTGCGTCCTCTTGCCACTTGTTGATGATGTGCATGCCCGGCTTGTCCGCCTGCAACCACAAATCCCAGCCGCGATAGTTGTTCGCGTTGTCCATGCGAGCCAGGATCGCGCCGGTCTGATTCCGCTTCGTAACTTTAACCCACGCCGAGGCGGTGAAGCCTTGGTCCTTCTCGAAATCACCGGCCTCGGGAATTTCCAATGGGTTGTCGCCGATCTTGATCGCGAACGCTTTCGCTCCGACCTTGCCGTTCGCGACCCAATCGAAGCCCGACTTGACGTCGGTTGTCCGCTCTTGGCCGTCCACGATCAGCTTCAAAGATTCGCCTTTGCCCTCGTTGAGCGGCACATGCAGCTTCAAGCCGTCGGTCGGCACGAGTGCCGCGAGTTGTTCGACCTTCGCTTCGGCGAGCCACTTGTCGTACTCGACGCGAGCATCCTTCTTGCGGGCTTCCAGCTTGCCGCGCATCTCTTTCAGCGACGCGGAGACCGCCTCCCACTTCTCGCGGTCCTCCGGCTTTGGGACAGTGATGATCGGCGGCGTGTTCGGGATGTTGCCGTCCATCGCCCCCTGCGTCGTGTTATTGAAGAACGCCGCCAGCGAATAGAACTCTCGCTGCGAAATCGGATCGAACTTGTGGTCGTGGCAGACGGCGCATCCGGCGGTCAGTCCCATCCAAACCTGCGACGTCGTCTCCGTCCGGTCGCGCGTGTACGAGACAAGAACTTCCTCGGCGATCGAGCCACCCTCGTTCGTCGTGATGTTGCAGCGGTTGAAGCCCGACGCGATTTCTTGATCGAGCGTCTTGTTCGGCAAAAGGTCTCCGGCAAGTTGCTCGACCGTGAATTGATCGAACGGCATGTTGCGGTTGAAGGCGCTGATGACCCAATCGCGGTACGACCACATCTCGCGGAAGTTGTCGAAGTGAATCCCGTGCGTGTCGGCATAACGGGCCGCGTCGAGCCAGTATCGACCGCGATGCTCGCCCCATTGCTTCGAGGTCATCAACTTGTCGATCAGCTTTTCGTAAGCGTTGTCGGACTTGTCGGCCACGAACTCATCGACCAGCTCAACGCTCGGCGGCAGACCTGTGATGTCGAGGCTGGCTCGTCGAGCCAGCGTCCGTCGATCCGCCTCGGCCGCTGGGGTCAATCCGGCCGCTTCGAGCTTCGCAAGCACGAAGCGGTCGATCGGATTCTTTGCCCACGCCTCGTTCTTGACCGTCGGCAATGCGGGACGAGCCGGTGCGATGAACGACCAGTGAGCCTGATATTCGGCTCCACCGGCAATCCACTTTTTCAGCAAGTCCTTTTGCTTCGCCGTCAGCGCCTTCTTCGTGGCCGGCGGCGGCATAACCTCTTCGGCATCGGCCGACAGGATGCGGCGGATCATCTCGCTCTCATCCGGCTTGCCCGGCACGATGACCTTCTTGCCGATCGCGTCTTCCCGCCGATCCAACCGATAGTCCCCCTTCCGAGCCGCACTGTCCGGTCCGTGACACGGAAAGCACATGTCGGTCAGGATCGGCCGAATGTCTCGGTTGTAGAGAATCGCATCGTCCGCGCGACTGGCGGGAATACTGAGCGAGATCAGAGACAACGAGAGCGCGAATGTGAATCGCATGGGCACGGCTCCTCGATCCGAAGGCGTGAGGTTTATAGGCGAGAGTGTAACGGCGGGGTCGGACATCAGGACAAGCCGGCCACATGGCCGACGCGGATATTCTGCCGATGGAGTGGCCGTCCGCAAAGCGTCTAGGACCGCAAAACTCCCCGTCGGGGCGTCATCGTTTTTGGAAGCGAACTCAACGAGTGGCTTCGGAGAGGCTCACGGTTTCGACGATCCGCAATTGCTGATTGGGCGGTACCGGGCCTTCGAGAATTTGCTGCTCGCCGCTGGGCCATTGGATCGAGACTTTCTCAACCATCTGAGCGTCTCCCAGACCGAAATACAGAGGCAGCACACTTTGCGAGAGGTAGCCGGACTGACCGTCGTGCATCTGCGTGAAGACCTTTCCTCCGGCCGTGACCTGAACCTTCGCGCCGATTCCGTCTCGGTTTGAGCGTGTGCCGCGCAACTGAATTGACAGGTATCTCAGGTCGGGCTTGCGTTCGCTGAGGTTGCTGATGAGCACCATCGGCGCGGTGTTGAAGTCGTTCGTCACGATGTCGAGATCTCCATCCCGATCGAGATCGAAGATGACCGACGATCTGGACCCGACGGCTCCCCACACAACAACCCGCCCGCTGCGGCCCTGACAGTTCTCGTGTTCCGCATCTGCACCGGAGCAATCAAGCTCAAACCACGGTGCTGCGGATTTGTCGTTCCTTCGCGGCTCGACGCCGAGGAGAAATTCCGCGTCCCGAAATTTCTGTCCTCGGTCATTCAACAACAGCGAGTTGACGTGGTAGCGAAATGGATAGTTCATGCAGGATGCGACAAACACATCCTGGTATCCATCGGCGTTGAGATCGCCAATGCTAGGCCCCCAAGGCCAATAGGTTTCCGCGTTGGTCTGGTCCGAGACATCTCGGTATTTGCCCCCGCCTTCATTTTCATAAAGCGCGTTCCCCAGGATGTTGTGCTGAGGATCGCGGCTCCGCAGGAAGGATTCGGGCATGACGTTTTGGGGCGGCTTCTGCTTCTCCTTTTCGTCGTCGTCGACCACAGGCGGTTGCCACATGTCGGCGTGCATGTTGGTGATGAAGAGGTCCAAGCGGCCGTCGTTGTTGTAGTCCAGAGACTTGATCCCCATGCCGCCCCACACGGCATTGGGAAAAGACTTTTCGCTCAGACGCTCGAACCGCTGGCCTTCCACGTTTTCGTAGTACTCGTCGTTCCCCTGCATGTTCAAGACGTAAAGATCGAGCCAACCGTCGTCATTCGCATCCAGCACGGTGGCGTCACCGGACCACCCCTTGTGAACGATTCCCATTTCCTCAGACACGTCGCGAAATCGGTTTTCGCCATCGTTGTGATACAGGATGCTGCGTTCCGACCGCTTGGAAAACAAATGTCCGGCGAAGGATTCTGGCATCCCGATGTAGTACGGCGATTTCTGTTTGTCGGGGTCGCCGCTGTACCCGATCTCGTCGGTGGTGAAGACGCCGACATTACTGAGGAACAAATCCAACCGTCCGTCGCGGTCGTAGTCGAAAAAGTCGGCGCTGGACGAATGGCCGACGTAGTCCAGTCCCGCTTCTTCCGACACATCACGAAAATGGCCGTGCCCATCGTTCTCGAAGAATACGTTGCCGTGCCGAGTCGTGGTCACGAACAAGTCGGAATCGCCATCGTTGTCGGTGTCCGCGAACGAAGCAGAGACGCTGACTCGATCTTCCAGAGCCACGCCAGCCTCGGCGGTGAAGTTCTCGAAGCGGCCATTGCCCAGATTGCGCCACAACTGATTCCCGCCGACTTGGCTGATGAGATACAGATCGTAAAGCGCATCTCCATCCACATCGGCCACGACAATTCCATTGGCGTGGTCGTAGTGGTTCGCTTTGAAATTGCGAGTGACATCCGCCACGCCCCGATTCACGAATTGAATGCCACTGGTTTCAACGTGGTCCTCGAATTCAAAGTCGTGATACACCGAGAACTCGTTCGCGGTCGCAAGCTGCGCGGCCTTTCGTTGCTCCATCCAAGGTGGGTCAAACACATCGCGCGGAACTCCGAGATGAATCTGCTCGGCGGTGTCGGCCGTCGGCTCCGAGAGCACCGACCGCAAATCCACAACCAGCTTGGCGACATCGTCATCCGCGAGGCTGTCGTAGAACCCGCGGATTTTCCGTTGAGCATCGACCAGAACGAATCGAGGGCTGTGTGCAAACGGACTTGAAGAATCTGCACTGGCTTCCGACACGGGGAATTTGAAGCCTTCTTTGCTGATCCTCCATAATTCGGAGCGATCGCCGGTCAGGAACTTCCAGTGCTCGTGGTCGGCCTGATGAGTTTCGGCATATTCCTGCAATCGTTCGGGCGTGTCGCGAGCCGGATCGACCGTGATGCTGACCAGCCGAACGCGATCCCAGTCGGGCCAGCGACGAGCGAGTTGTTGAATCTCGGCGAGCTTCGCGGTCTGACGCGGACACGTCGCCGTGCAATGCGTGAACATGAAATTCACAATCCACGCGCGCCCCGCGAGTTCTTTGGTCCCGAACTCCGCTCCCGCTTGGTCGGTCAATGCGAACTCAGGCCCAGCGAACAGAACGGGGGGCCAAAACGAAGTCCGGCGGTTTGCCGAATCCTTCTCACCGTTCGGTGCCGGAGTCGAAGGATTCTTTTTCGCAACCGACTTCGGGCTTTCTGCGGGCGGATCACCGCACGAGATTGCGCTCAGCGAAAAAAAGATAAAACAAAAAACTCGCACACCGCAAAACAATTTGCGGTGGCGATCATGGTGAATGTCGCCAGTTCGCATGAAAACAACCTTTGGCCCGCGGCTGTCGATCAGCAGTGGTGACGAGTTTCTGCGGCCCTTGCCAGTCCTTCATGGACTGTGAAGAGACCACTCCGAGTCGAGTGGTCACGGCAGCCAATCCAACACCGCCGCGCCAACATTTTTTTTCACACTTGTCCGACGCGCAGGATGGCAGTCTCGTTTATTCTTCGAGCCATGCCAAAAAACGATCCAGTGGCTCCACGACAAGCGTGCCTGACATCTCGGACTGCGGGTCGCCGCAGAGATGTTCGCCGACGAATTCGATTCGCCCGGCGTTCTCCGAACGAAATTCCAATTGAAACTCAAGGTCCGGAACCGCAATCTCTTTCAATCCGAATTGCGGAATCGCAAACGTGTAGAGAAAGTCGGTGCTCTTGAGAACCAAGACGACTTTCGTATCGCGCGGAACGGGGATACTCCGACCGATGAACTCCTTTTCCTTCGTCGCCAAACGACCGGTTTCATCCGGGTATCGCACATGCCACTGACGATTGCCGCCTGTGATTTCGATGTGATACGGCTCTGGCAGTGTGGGGACTTCTCCCGCAGTCGCTCGGCCGTCTGACGCAAGGGGAGTTGTCGCTTGAGAACATCCCGTAGTCGCCAGGATAAGCATCATCGCGACTCGCAACAGGCTCAGATCAACCCCAATTTGGAAATCACTTCGGCCCATCGCTCTGCCTTGTGACTCAGACTGCGATTTCTACTCGGATGGTAGGACAAACGACATCCGACGGAATGTCAAGGACGACTTGAATGTGGAGTCATCGGCGTGGTTTGAGTGTTCGATTGGCTCTTGCGAGAGTATCTCACCGAGTGCCTCTTGATTTGCGTTCACTCTCCCAACGAAGTTCGCCGGCCGTATCGTCCGCCGCAAACTTACGAAAGGATGCTCTCCGATGAATCGACTGACTTCGTTGGTGATTTTGCTCGTCGGTTGTTTGACCTCGCCGATCGCGCGCGGAGCCGAGAGGAGTATTTCCGATCGACTTGGCAAAGTGGCTTGGGTGAAGGACTCGCGACTCATCGCCTCGGCGATCGGGGTCACGCGGCGCGAGACACCAATCCCCTGCCTGATCGACCGAGCGGAGTTGGCCGACGAACCGGATCGGCGACACGTTTGGCTGGTGAGCGGCCTGGATGGAATGGACCTCAGCGTGGACGAGACGCTCAATCTGCTCCGCTGGTTTCACACGTCGGACGATGCCAGTGCCTTGCGGAAGTCGATGGCCCTGTCGGCGGTCGTGATCGCGAACCCGGATGGCTGGATGAGTCAGCAGGGATCAAAGAATCTCTCCGGTGGCGAGCTGACGCGCGGCTACCCGCCGCCGCCGGACGGCTATCTGAGTCAGACGGTCCCAGAAGCTCAGTATCTTTGGCGTTGGCTGGGCACGCAGACACCAGACGCCGTGATCGACGTCCGACAGAAGGTCGATGGTCCGGCAGCGGACGATGACTTTGCTC
>CAZILR010000341.1:3256-6205 GCA_964539995.1 uncultured Planctomyces sp. | reverse complement strand
TGGACATCGTCTCGGCATTCCAGGCCTACGGCGAATACATCACCGGCAAGATCACCGAAGACGACCGAGCCGACATCATCCGCTGTAGTATTCCCGGCGCCGGAGCGTGTGGCGGCATGTACACGGCCAACACGATGGCCTCGGCGATTGAAGCGATGGGCATGTCGCTGCCGTACAGTTCGTCGATCCCGGCCGAAGACCCGCTGAAGTACGACGAGTGCTTCCGAGCCGGAGCGGCGATTCGCCTGCTGCTCGAAAAGGACATCAAGCCACGCGACATCATCACGCGCAAGTCCATCGAGAACGCGATGGTCGTGATCATGGCGACCGGCGGTTCGACGAACGCCGTGCTGCACTTCATCGCGATCGCGCGAGCGGCCGGACTCGAACTGACGATCGACGATTTCCAGAAGACCTCCGACCGCATCCCGTTCATCGCGGACCTTAAGCCGAGCGGCAAGTGGGTCATGGCCGACCTGCAACAGATCGGCGGCACGCCAGCGCTCATGAAGTATCTGCTGGAGAAGGGACTGCTCGATGGAAGCTGCCTGACCTGCACGGGCAAGACTGTTGCCGAGAACCTCGCGCCGCTGCCGGGGCTGACTCCGGGTCAACCGATCATTCAGCCGCTCGAAAACCCGATCAAGGCGAGCGGCCACATTCAAATCCTGCGCGGCAACCTCGCCCCCGACGGAGCCGTCGCCAAGATCACCGGCAAAGAAGGTCTCGTCTTTACGGGCACCGCCAACGTCTTCGATGGCGAAGTCGCGATGCTGCACGCGCTAGAGCAA
This sequence comes from uncultured Planctomyces sp., assembly GCA_964539995.1. Taxonomy (GTDB): domain Bacteria; phylum Planctomycetota; class Planctomycetia; order Planctomycetales; family Planctomycetaceae; genus SXKJ01. The sequence goes on along the minus strand of CAZILR010000341.1, from coordinate 5,414 downwards.
GGCAAGATCAAGAAGGGTGACGTCATCATCATCCGCTACGAAGGCCCGAAGGGCGGCCCCGGAATGCCGGAGATGCTGACACCAACCTCGGCCATCATGGGAGCGGGACTCGGCAAAGACGTGGCCCTAATGACCGACGGCCGCTTCAGCGGCGGATCACACGGCTTCATCGTCGGCCACATCACTCCGGAAGCTCAAGAAGGCGGCCCGATCGCGCTCGTCCAAACCGGCGACAAAATCACGATCGACGCCGAGCAGCGAGTCATCAACATGGACGTCTCCGCGGACGAACTCGCCAAACGTAAAGCCGCCTGGAAAGCCCCGCCGCTCAAGCACACGCGCGGCACGCTCTACAAATACATCAAGAACGTGACGCCTCGGAAGGCTGCGTGACGGATGAGTAACTTTCTCGACCGGCAGCGAAAGGTGAGGTCGGCATCATGTCCACCTCGAACAGGGACTCGATCGTGAAGCCTCGCCGCCGATTGATTTCCACCTTCGGAGCAATCGTGTTGCTGGTGACGTCGTTGTCGGCGGTGGCCGCCTTGCGCTGGTGGCCCATCGCGGAGGACTCGTCAGACGAGATCGATTTCCGGCAGCATTTCCAAGGTGGTGCGCTGATGATTTCCGGCGGAGGCCGTTTGCCTCCGGAGATTCGTCAGCGGTTTGTGGAACTGGCCGGAGGTAAGTCTGCTCGGATCGTCGTGATTCCAGCGTTTGCGGCCGATGAGAAACAACAGGCGGGGCTACGCGACGTCTGGCGTCCGTTTGGTGTGACGAACATTCGCGTGTTGCAAGCCGACTCGCGAGAGGATGTTGATCGGCCGGAGTTCTCGGAACCGCTGAAGACGGCCACTGGTGTGTGGCTCAGCGGCGGACAGCAAGAGTGGCTGGCCGCGCGCTACGCGGACTCGCGCGTCGAGTCCGAATTGCAGGCACTCGTGAAACGTGGCGGCGTCATCGGTGGCAGTTCGGCCGGAGCCGCCGTGATGAGCAAAGTGATGATCGAGCAGGGTCTGGACACAGCCGTGTTGAAAACAGGCTTGGATTTGCTTCCCAATTCTGTCATCGACCAGCACTTCCTGAAACGCAGCCGGCTGAATCGTCTGTTGCGAGTGCTCGAAACTCGGCCCGAACTGATTGGCTTCGGCATCGACGAGGGAACCGCGTTGGTCGTCCAACTCTCGAAAGGACGGCTCGGTGTGCTGGGTGACTCGTATGTGATGGTTTGTGTCCCGCAGACCGAGAAGGGCGAGCCACGTTACGAAGCCATGAGCCGCGGCGACCAGATCACGCTCGACGCGTTACGCAGCGGAGCGGTTCGCATCAGCTCACCGCAATCGCTGGAGTCGTGGCTGTCGGAAGAGTGACGGATTGGTTTGCCACAATCGCTCATTCGACGAACAAGAATTCATTCGCCGCGAGCAGTGTGCGGCAGAGTCCGCGCCATGCGGCGGAGCGTCGGTCAGCCGGAGCGGCTTCGGGCTGCGCGGCTTCGAGTCGGTTGAGGAATTCCAGGCTGCGGCTCGTCTCAGACGAGAGCGGCTCGCGCTGGTAGCACGTCAGATACGCTTGGCGGATGCGAGTCGCGTCATCAAGGCTCGGTTGTGCCAGAAGTTGTTGAGTCAGTTCGCGCGACTGGTCGGCGACGAGTTGGCTGTTGAGCATGAACAGCGCTTGCGTCGCGAGCGTCGTCGAGTCGCGTTTGCCGTTCATCACGCTTGGCTCGGCGAAGTCGAAGACTTGATAGACCTCGTACAACGCACTGCGAATCACCGGCAGATACACCGAACGGCGATTGACGTTGTAAATCTGCGGATAATTGTTGGCCGTGCCGGTGACGTAGGCTCGGTTCGGCGACGGCAGCAGCGTGCCCCCCATCGCGTTTTCCAACCGGCCGCTCACCGCCAGCAGCGAGTCGCGGATCGCTTCGACTTCCAAACGCCGGCGATTGCGCCGCCACCACAACCGATTGTCGGGATCGGCGAGGAACGCGGCTTCGTTGAACGTCGTCTGCATTTGATACGCCGAGGAAAGCATGATCGCGCGATGCAGCGACTTGATTGACCAGTTCGCTACGCTCGGCGCGGGTCTCCCGACCCCGCCGCCGGTCGTGACCGAAGGTCTCCCTTGATCGGCGTCCCGCGATCGTTCGAGG
>CAZILR010000341.1:0-3246 GCA_964539995.1 uncultured Planctomyces sp. | reverse complement strand
CCTCCTGTGGCGGCCCCGTCTCGGGTCGCGTCTGGTGGGGTGTGGTTGCGCGGGGGGTCCTCCCCCCCCGCGCCGAGCGTCGATCCCAGAGAACTCCGTCGCCAGCCAATCCAGCAGCGCGGGATGCGTCGGCTTGTCGCCGAGCAATCCGAAGTTGTCGGGGGTGCGAACCAGACCTTCGCCGAAGTGACCTTGCCAGATGCGATTGACCGCCACGCGAGCCGTCAGCGGATGATTCGGCTCGGTCAGCCAGCGAGCGAATTCCAACCGGCCGCTGCGGTCGGCGGCGATCGGAGTTTGTTGATCGCCAGCCACGATGCGCGGGAAGCGACGTGGGAGTTTTTCCTTGCCCAACGTCGTGTGATTGCCGCGCAGGTGAAGCGGCAAGTCTTCGACAGTTCCTTCGCTGACCGCCATCGCTTCGGGCAGTTTCAGCAAGGCCACTTCGAGTTGTTTGACCTCGTCACGTCGTGACTGCAACGCGGCCTTCGTCTCGGTGGTGAAGTACTCCTCGGCATTCTTCGGCACGGCGAACGGCGAACCCTCGGCCGTGTTGAACAGCAACTTGCGCAGTGCCTCTTGTCGAGCGTCAGGCAGTTCGGTCGCGGCCTTGCCAGTATCGGTCGTTTTGAGTTCCTTCCAGGCTGCGAGCACAACGGCCAACTCCGCGCCGGTCTTGTCGGCCAGCGACAGCAACTGCGGTGCGGCTTCGATCCGAGCCGTTGGATTTACACCCTCCAATGACATCAACAGCGCACGCCATTCGGCGAACGGCGTGTTTACATCGTCGATCGTTTTCTCCAACAGCCGCCGCCATTGTGACACGAATGCAGGACGTAGAGCCGTCGCCGAATCAGCCACAAGCAGGCTGCTTGTGGCTACGGTTGGCACGTTGACTCTCGCGATCAGCAGCTTGTCGATGTGCGGCAACGGCGGTTGGCGGTACAGGCGGATGACGTTGACTCCGGCTTTGAATTCGTAGGTGCCTTCGATTTGCCAGCGTTGAGTGTCCGGGTTCCAACTGCCGGTGACTTCCTTCAGAGCGTCCGGCTTGATGACCTGACCGTTGAGCGATAACTGCGTCGGCCGCGCCCCAGCGGCGGCGTATCGCGTTTCGATCTGATACAGCCCAGCGGCGGGGACGGTCACGTCGTACTCGGCGGTCCATTCGCCGTTGCCGTTGCTGAGGATCACACCGATGCCTTCGCCGTAACCGGTGCTCAGCTTGATCGCGTTGCCGCGCTGATAGTCTTCGGCCTCGATGATCTGCACGCCTTCGGGTAGCGGTGTGGTCTTGTCAGCACGCTTGTCGAATTCGACCCCGAACGAACGGGACGTCTTGTCGAGATAGATTTCGCGAGCCGCGGCGCGGAAGTAGTCGGCGACTCGCAAGCGAGCTTCCGCCAACAACTTTTCGTTCGCCATTGCCACACGCAGGTTGACTTCGTTCTGCTTGGCCGCGATCTGCTGCTTTTGCTCGGTGACTTGCTGCAACACGGCGGGCGAGGCCAACGGACGCTCCTGCCATTGCGCGACGACGTTGAAGTTGAGCATCGACTTCGTACTCTTGAAGATGCCGGCCAACGAGTAGTAATCGGCCATCGGCAGCGGGTCGTATTTGTGGTCGTGACAGCGAGCACAACCGAGCGTCAGTCCCATGAACGCCTTGCCGATCGTGTCCACTTGCTCGTCAACGATGTCCATCTGCATTTTGAGCGGATCGTCTTCGGCCAGCATCTTCGCGCCGATCACGAGGAACCCGGTCGCGGTCAGACGGTCCGATTGTCTCGCGGCGACGATCGGATCATTCGGATCACCGTCAGGCGGCAAGAGGTCGCCGGCGATTTGCTCGCGCACGAACTCATCGAACGGCAGATCGCGGTTGAACGCCGAGATCATCCAGTCGCGATACCGAAACGCATTTGCCTGCGCGAGATTCTCATCCAGCCCGTTCGAGTCACCGTACCGCACGACATCCAGCCAATGCCGTCCCCACCGCTCGCCGTAACGGGGCGACGCGAGTAATCGGTCGATCACGCGAGCGAACGCATCCGGTTCGGTGTTGGCGAGGAACTCGGCGACCTCGTCCGGCGTCGGCGGGATACCGATCAGATCAAACGTCGCGCGGCGAATCAGCGTCCGCTTGTCGGCGATCTCGACCGGTTGCAAGCCGCGCGTTTCGAGTTCGCTCAGGATGAACCGATCAATCGGCGACTGCACCCACCGTTCTGATTTCACGGCCGGTGGCAGCGGATGGCTCATCGGCTGAAACGACCAGAATTTTTTTTGCTCGTCGGTGAACTGCATCGGCTTGGAGTCAGCCTTCACGACCGGCTTTTTCGCCACGGGCTTCGGCTTGTCACCGTCCGGCCAGACCGCACCGGCTTTGACCCAAGCGATTAAGTCGTTGATGTCGCGCTGCGACAGCTTTTCCTTCGGTGGCATCGCCAGTGTGTCGGCGTGATTGACCGCGCGAATCAGCAAACTTTTGTCCGGCTCTCCGGGCACAATCGCCGCTCCGCGCGAGCCCCCTTCCAGCATGTCCGCTCGCGAATCGAGACGCAGTTCACTTTCAGAGAAGTCTTCGCCGTGACAGTCGAAGCAACGTGCTACGAGCAACGGCCGGATGCGCTTCTCGAAGAATTCGACGGCCTGCGGATCGTCGGCTCGGACTGCGCTTGGCAGCCCGATGAGCACGAGTGTCAGCAGTAGAAAAGATGCCGATCGCATGGGCGGAATCCCACGAGTTGTTAGTCGCTTGATGCCTCGAAACCCTCACCCGGCCTTCGGCCCACCCTCTCCCAAGGGGAGAGGGGATTAGATCAACGTCTTCAGCACTTCCAAGAGCCTGTCGATTTCGGTGTCGGTGCCGACGGTGATTCGCAGGCCGTCGAGCAGATTGTTCGGTGCGAACGGTACGTCCGGAAAGCGCATGTAGCGGACGAGAATCTTTTGAGCCTTGAGGCTCTCGTAAATCTCACGATGTCCGCCTGTGGGTCGCGTGGCCCAGACGAAGTTGGATTGGCTGGGGACGATGTGGAAGCCGAGTTGCTTCAGCGCATCTGTCAGCCGCGCGCGAGTGGCTTGAATGCGAGCGACGTTGGCCAGCATCCAGTCTTGATCCTGCAACGCGGCGAGCGTGCCGGCCAGCGTCAGGCTGTCGCAGTTGTAGCTGTCTTTGACCTTTCGCATCGCGGTGATCAGGTCGGGGTGCGCGATCGCGAAGCCGGAGCGGATGCCGGCGAG
>CAZILR010000340.1:5522-6212 GCA_964539995.1 uncultured Planctomyces sp. | reverse complement strand
GTTCTTCAACGACAAAGTGAAAGTCAGCAATCACGCTCAGTCGGGTCGCAGCTCCAAGAGTTTCCTGCGCGAAGGACGCTGGGAGCCGGTGCTGCGCGAGAAGCCGGATTTCGTCTTCATCCAGTTCGGCCACAACGATCAGCCCGGCAAAGGGGATCGCACGACCGATCCGAATGGTGACTTTCAAGACAACTTGCGCAAATACATCGACGAAGCGGTCGCGGCCGGCGCGAAGCCGATACTCGTGACGCCGGTCGCTCGCCGCATTTTTGAGAACGGCAAGGCCGCGACGACACTCACGCCGTATGCCGATGCGATGAAGAAAGTCGCCGCTGAGAAAAAAGTCCCGCTGGTCGATCTGCACGCGGAGAGCTTCAAGCTCTTTGACGAACTTGGCGATGCGGCCAGTGCTGACTTGAGCGCCTCGGCCAGCGATCGCACGCACTTCTCCCGCAAAGGTGCGATGGAAGTCGCCAAGCTCGTCGCCAAACGGTTATCTCTGGACGTCCCGGCTCTGCGCGTTTACCTGCGGTAACCGTGGCAAGTTCCTCAAGACTGAGCGATCATTCGCCAACGTAGCCCTGTCGCTCCGCGACAGGGCTACTTTTCGGCTTTCACTCATGGGAACACCTCATGTTTCACATCACTCGCCGGCTGTGCGTGTCGCTGTTGTTGTCTTTTTTGGCGGAA
>CAZILR010000340.1:0-5512 GCA_964539995.1 uncultured Planctomyces sp. | reverse complement strand
CCTGTCGCTCCGCGACAGGAATGCCGAACGCTTCACGGACGCCGTTCGCACGTTCGGCTGTCCTGTCGCGGAGCGACAGGGCTACTTCGGACGCATCCATTTTGGGACCGCATCATGCTTCACCTCGCTCGCTGGTTATGTGCCTCGATTTTGTTGGTGTGCTTGGCGAACATTGGCGTCTCGGCTGAACCGCTGCTCGAAAAGATCGACCTCTTTGAGTCCGGCAAAGACGACTACGCGCTGTATCGCATTCCGGGCATCGTCGTGACGACGAAGGGAACCGTGTTGGCCTATTGCGAGGCTCGGCGGACGGGCAAGAGCGATTGGGATACGATCGACCTCATGCTCTGCCGCAGCACGGATGGTGGGAAGACGTGGTCTCCGCGCGTGAAGATCGCGGACGTGCCGGGGTCGAAGACGAAGAATCCGGTGGCGCTCGCACAGAAACTCGCGAACACGGACGACGTGACCTACAACAATCCAGTGGCGTTTGCGAATCGAGACGGCTCGGTGCAGTTTCTGTTTTGTCTCGAATACTGCCGCTGTTTCTCGATCCGCAGCGATGACGACGGCGTGACTTGGACGAAGCCGGTCGAAATCACGGCCACGTTCGACAAGTTCCGTCCGGAGTACGATTGGAAGGTGCTCGCGACCGGACCGGGGCACGGCATTCAACTGAAGAATGGTCGGCTGGTTGTTCCGGTGTGGTTGTCGTTGGGGACGGGCGGTCATGCTCATCGGCCGTCGGTGACGACGACAATTTTCAGCGACGACAACGGCAAGACCTGGCAGCGCGGCGAGATCGCCGTGCCGAACACCGACGAGTGGATCAATCCGAACGAAACGGTCGTCGTGCAACTCGCCGATGGCCGAGTGATGCTGAATGTGCGGAGTGAATCGAAATCGCATCGGCGTCTCGTGACGAGCAGTCCCGACGGCGCGACCGCCTGGTCGAAGCCTCGATTCGACGACTATCTGCTCGAACCGATTTGCATGGGGAGCATCATTCGGTGGACCGAGAAACCTGCCAACGACAAGAACCGGATCGTGTTCGCGAGTCCGCACAACCTCGACCGAGCTGATGGCAAGCCTGCGCCCGGCAAGTCGCGAGACCGCAAGAACCTCTCGATCAAGCTCACCTACGATGAGGGTCAGACTTGGTCGTTCAACAAGATTCTGGAACCTGGCTTGAGCGCCTACAGCGATCTGGCCGTTCTGCCCGAAGGGACGGCCTTGTGCTTCTACGAACGCGGTCGCGAGGCGAACGCGGAACAGAAGAAGCCGACGAGCTATGCCTACCTGACGCTAGCTCGGTTCAATTTGGAGTGGCTGACCAACAATAAGGACAAGCTGGCCGGGCCACTTGGGACACGCAGCGACGTCCGTGTGCAGAGCAACGGTTCGCTGGTCGCTCGTGATTCGGCCGCTACCTCGAAGCCAAACGCTCGCTCGGCGAACCGCTATCCGTTGCCGTATCCGCCCATACTTCCGGACGGCAAGACCGTCGTCACTGAGCGTTCGCTGGAGTTTCTTAAACCCGGCCCCAATCTGCGGGACGGCGTCGAGATTGCACGCATTCCGCCAACCGTCGACTTCGCGTTTTACCCCGAGCAGAACTATCCGGGGAACCCGTGGTCGCATCGTTCGGACGGGATCGTTGCTGGCGACAAGTATTATTCTTCGTCCAATGACCATCTGGCCCCGCGCGGCACCGCGCATCTGTGGGAGTACGACGCGGTCGCCAAGTCGTTCCGTCATTTGTGCGACACGACGAAGTTCTTGGAATCCGCCAACGCGTTTCCGGCGACGATGAATTATCGCCCCGGCGAGATGCAAAGCCGCATTGATCTGGGGAGCGATGGCTGGCTGTATTACGCGACCGACCGCGGTTCGCCGACGGTCACGGATGATGCTCACGGCTATCTCGGTGAATGGGTCTTGCGGACGCATCCGCGCACTCGCGAGACCGAAGTCGTCAGTACGTTCCCCGTGGCCAAGCACACGCTCCCGGCCAGCGTGCTCGATCCGCAGCGGATGCTGTATTACGGCGGGACCGCGCCGGGAAAAGACTCGCCGAATCAGAAGGTGCAATTCTTCGTCTTGGATGTGAAGACAAAAAAAGTTCGGCTGGTGGCCGATGACGGGCCGACTCGTACGTTGATCTTTTCGCCCAGCACCGGCCGAGTGTTCTGGGAGGGGAAGATGTACGACCCCAACACAAACACGATCACTCCGGCCAACGTCCCGCATGTTCGCTCGGCGACGCGGGAGACTTCACAAGGGATCGTCTACGGCACGTCCGAGACTCGCGCCGATCTGTGGGCCTTTCATGTGCGAACCGGCGAGTTGAAACAACTCGGCAACGCCGCCGTCGCCAAGCAGGAATACATCGCCTCGATCGAAGCCGATCCGAGCGGACGCTATCTCTACTATGTTCCCGGTGCTCACGGCGGAGCGGTCGGCGACGGCACACCGGTCGTACAATTCGACGTGAAAACCGGCCAGCGAAAAGTGCTCGCGTTCCTGCACGATCTATTTTGGAACAAGTACGATTTTGCCTTGGACGGCTCATTCGGCTCCGCGTTGGATGAACGAGGCGAGCAGCTCTTCATTTCCTGGGACGGCTTCCGTCGCGGGCAACCGCGCGGCACCGAGTCCGCCGCGATCACCGTTCTGCACATCCCCGCCGAGGAACGACTGCCGGAATAATGAAGAAAGACCCAATGACGAAGGAAATCCGAATGACGAATCACGAAAGCTGGAATCCCGAATTGTCTGAGGCTCGATGGCGCATCATTCGTCATTCGTGCTTCGTCATTCTTTCGTCATTGGGTCTTTCTTCATTCGTCATTCCCTGCCAAGCGGCGGACAAATCCGTGTCGGCAACCGCACCTCGCCGGATCTTGCTTCGTTCGTCATGGCAGACGGTCAACATCGGCGACATCGCGCACACGCCAGGAATGCTGGCGTTGCTCGAAAAGTATCTGCCAGATGCCGAAGTTACGCTCTGGCCGAACAAGTTGTCGGACGATGTCGTCGCGATGCTCAAGCAGCGATTTCCAAAACTGCGATTCGCGATGTCATCTGAAACGCAGAAGGCCGCGCTCGCCGAGTGCGATTTCTGTTTGCACGGCTCCGGTCCCGGTCTTGTCGGCCAGGCGACGCTGAAGACGTGGCAGGCGACCGGAAAGCCGTATGGATTCGGCGGAGTGACCCTCAGCGATGCGGAGTTGAAGGACCATCGAGCGTTGCTGGCCGGAGCGAAGTTTGTTTTCTGCCGCGACACGAAATCGCTCGAAGCGTTGCGAGCCAGTGGAATCACTGGACCGCCGATGGACTTCGGCCCCGATGCGACGTTTCTGCTCGATCTGCGAGATGACGCGAAGGCGGATGCGTTTCTGCACGAGCACAAGCTGGAACCGAAGAAGTTCGCCTGCTTCGTGCCTCGGCTGCGTTGGACGCCGTACTGGAAAGAAGGCCGCAAGTACGCGCCGGAAGAACTCGCTCGCAAAGATGCCGAGAACCAGAAGTTTCAGGAGGTCGATCACGCGAAGCTGCGCTCGGCGATCATCGCTTGGGTGCGAGAGACGAAGCTCCCCGCCCTGCTCTGCCCGGAGATGACCTACCAAGTCGAACTACTGCGACCGTTGCTGTTCGATCCGCTGCCGGAGGATGTGAAGCCGCACGTTGTCGTCCGTCCGTCGTACTGGTTGACCGATGAAGCCGCCTCGACATACGCGCGAGCGGCCGTTGTCGTCAGCTTTGAAATGCACTCGCCGATCATCGCGATCGCCAACGGCACGCCGGCGATTCATCTGCGGCAACCGACCGACACTCGCAAGGGGCAGATGTGGCGCGACGTCGGGCTGAGCGATTGGCTGTTTGAGATCGACGAGACCTCCGGAGAACAAATCGCGGCGAAGCTCTTGGCACTGCATCGCGATCCGAAAGGGACGGCCGCAACAGTCGCAAAGGCTCGCGAGTTCACGGGCAATCGCGGACGGCGGATGATCGAGGCCATCGTGACCGAACAGAAAACCGATCCGCTGGCTGCATGGCGATCCGCCGTGCAAGTTCGGCCGGTCGTTGCCGATGCCAAAGGGCACACGATTCACTCGTACTTCAACACTTGCCCGGAAAGCCCCGATGGAAAATGGGTGTTGTTCTTCGCGTCGTCCACCGCCGACTCTCATCTGGGCGAGGTCCGCATCCGCGACCGAGCCACAGGCGAAGAAAAGATTCTGGCTCGGAACATTTCTGTTGAGGACGCGCATCGCGTGGCGTGTCAGCAGTGGGTGTCGAAGGGCCGCCGCGTCGTGTTTCACGGCGAGCGGGATCGCGAGTGGTTCGTCGCGGTCGTTGATGTCGAGTCCGGGACCGAGCGAGTTCTCGCCAAAGGCCGGCTGGCCGGTTGGGGACAACCGCACGCCGATGTTGTGCCGCTCTACGGACCGCATTGGAATCCGGGACCGCATCGCGATCTCGAATTGCTCAACGTCGAGACCGGCGAGATTCGCACCGTCGTCACCAACGACGCCGTGAAAACGAAATACCCCGAATGGCTGGCGAAAGCCTACGGCGACAAACCGACTTCGATCTTCTTTCCCGTGCTCAGCCCGGACCAGACGCGCGTGTTTTTCAAAATGGCTTCGTCCAGCGGTGGTGACGCGCGCAGCACCTCGGCGAGTCAGCGGCAAGGATTGGTCTGCTACTCCTTGGCCGAGCAACGATTTTTGTTCCTGCGCGAGCGTTGGGGACATCCCGCATGGCATCCCGACAAAAAGACCATCGTCGAGATGGCCTACACGCTGATCGACAGTGACACGGGCAGAGAGCATCGCCTTCCGAACCTTCCGGCGGTGCGCGGCGACCATCCATCGGCCAGCCCGGACGGTAAGCTCATCGTTACGGATACGACGATGGACAAGTTTGGCGGCGATGCGAAGGAATGGGGCATCGTGCTTGCCAACGCCAGCGGCACCGACCACGTCCTGATTCATCGCTTCGACAACTCGCGCGGAGCGGCCTCGTGGCGACGATCCCATCCACATCCGATCTTCAGCCCGGATGGCCGCCGCATCTACTTCAATGTCAGCAGCGGCCAATGGACGCAGTTGTTCGTCGCCGAACAATCCAGTGACGTGACCTCCCGAAAGTAACCGCTTGTTGCTGGGATTCGGGCGGAATGCCTAGAATCCCGCCGTCGATTTCACTCCTGAAACCAGGCGGGAACCTCCACGATGCAACGTGATCCTCGGAGCCATCGAAACTGCCGAGGATTCTGGTTGGCCGTCGTCGGTGTTGGCCTCCTGTTGACCCGCTCTGCCGGAGCTTCCGACCCATCCATTGAGTCGTTGACCATTGAGCCGACGGAGATCGTGCTGCACGGAGCGAGTCAGCAGCAAGTGCTCGTGACCGCCAAGGATCGAGACGGTCGGCTGATCGATGTGACTCGCGAGGCGGAGTTCTCCGTCGATGATGCTGCCATCGCCAACATCGCCAGCGCGAAGGT
>CAZILR010000339.1:0-6217 GCA_964539995.1 uncultured Planctomyces sp. | reverse complement strand
GTCCGGCAACGCGCGCTGGCTGAGCCGTTCGGTTTCGCGTGACTTCGAGATGTCCCAGTTCTGGCAAAACTTGCAGCCGAGATTGCAGCCGGCCGTGCCGAAGCTCAGCACGCTGGTGCCCGGCAGAAAATGATTGAGCGGCTTCTTCTCGATCGGGTCGATACAGAAGCCGGTGCTGCGGCCGTAGGTCGTGAGCATCATCTGGCCGCCGAGATTCTGTCGCACGAAGCAGAAGCCGCGGTCGCCGTCCTTCATCACGCAGCGGCGCGGACAGAGATCGCACTCGATGCGATCGCCCTCGCGATGCCACCACCCGCCCGGCACGATGCCGTCGGCGTGCAGCGCCGCGAGGTTGCTCAACCCGGCGACGTGCGAAGCCTGTTCGTGTTCGATGTCGTCGGTGCGCAGGATCGGCAAGGCGGTTGTCATCGCTCACTCCTTTGAGGTGCTCGCAGGATTGTAGAGCGCGACCGACTTGCGGCTGTAGCCCGGAAGAAACCAACCCGAAGCGTCAGCGAGGGCGAGCGCTTCAAGGACGACGATTTAAAGCCATATCGCTTCGGCGACTGAGGGTCGGTGGAGCACTCGCCCTCGCCGACGCTTCGGGTTAGTTGGGGTTTCGATTTCAGATGTCGTTGATCCAGGTGAAGATCATCGTCAGCGCGTCGTTGATCTCGTCCGGGAATATGACAAAGAGGTCATCCGCTTCGGCTGCCGCGCCGCCTCCCACACCCCCGGTGACGGAGTCGTCGCCAAGTTCGCCATTCACGATGTCATCGCCTAGTCCGCCGATCAGCGAATCCTTGTCGTTTCCGCCGAGCAGCGTGTCGTTGCCGTCACCACCGTGCAGTAAGTCCGCGCCGTTTCCGCCTTGCAGCAAGTCGTTGCCCAGGTAGCCGGAGAGCGCGTCGATTCCGACGCCGCCATCGAGCGTGTCGTTGCCATCGCCGCCGTTGAGCGTGTCGTTGCCGGCGTCGCCCGACATCGAATCGTTGCCGAGTCCTCCCTTGAGCGAATCGTTGCCGGCGTCGCCTCGGAGAACGTCGTCGAGACCGCCGCCGATCAACGTGTCGTTGCCAGTCGCACCGATCAACGTGACCGAACCGGCGAACAAACTGAGATCAAACCGATTCGCGGATGAACCACCCGTCAGTTGAATGCGTTCGATGTCCGAGTAGGCGTCGGTGCCGAAGACGGCTCCGCCTTGCAGTTCAGTCCCGGTCACGGGATTCGCGGCAATGATGCTGCCGTTGCCCGCTTGCACGAGGAGGTCGTTATCGTCACCGCCAAGCAGCGAGTCGTTCAACTTGCCGCCGGTGAGCGTGTCATTGCCGGTGCCACCGTCGAGAGTTGATGCGCCGGTTCCGGCGATCAAGACGTCATTGCCGCCCGCTCCTGTCAGGCTCGTTGAGCCTGCGAACGTCGCCGCGTTGATCGTGTTGTTCGAGTTGCCTCCGGTGAGGATCGCGACCTCGAAGGTTCCGATGATGTCCGAACCGTTGCCGTTGAGCGTCTTGGCCGTCAGCGTGATCAGCGACGCATCGCTGAATTCGACGAGGATGTCTCCGATTCCCGCACCGCCGCTGAGCCGGTCATTGCCTGCTCCACCGGTGACGCGATCGTTGATCCCCGCGCCGCCATCGACGCTGTCGTTGCCGTCGCCGCCGTCGAGCGTGTCGGTGCCGTTGCCACCCAACAGCGTGTCGGCTCCGAGGCCGCCGACCAGCGAATCGTTCCCTTCGTTGCCGACGAGAGAACTGGCTCCGCTGCCACCGAGAAGCGTGTCGTTGCCGCTGCCGCCATCGAGCGTGGCGTTGCCGGTGTAGGCGGTCGCGTTGAGCGTGTTGCCGCCGGAGCCGCCGGTCAGCGAGGCTTGTTCAAAGAAGCTGATCGCGTCCGTTCCTGCGCCGGTCAGCGAAGAATTCGTCAGCGTGAAGTCGGTGTTGGAGGCTTCGATCAGACGATCGACACCATCTCCGCCATCGAGGACATCGTCCCCCGCGCCGCCGGTGAGGAAGTCGTTTCCCGCTTCGCCGGCCAGACTGTCGTTGCCGCCGCCGCTGAGGAGCGTGTCGTTTCCGCCTCCACCCAGCAGAGTCACGTTGCCGGCAAAGAGCCGTGTGTCGAACTTGTTCGCCGCCGCTGTTCCGGTGAACTGCATCGACTCGATGTTGAAGTATTTGTCGTTACCAATCGGGCCGGCTCCCTGCACCTGCAGCGCGGTCACGACCACGCTGCCGGCCGTGGTTTCGGTTTGGAGGTCGGTGCCTCCTTCGCCGTCGATCGAATCGTTGCCGACTCCGCCGGTGATCGTGTCGTTGCCGTCGCCGGCTTTGATCGTGTCGTTGCCGTTGCCGCCGCTGATCACATCGGCCGATGCCGTGCCAACCAGCGAGTCGCCGGCCGTGCTTCCGAAGAGCGTCACGGCTCCTGAGAACGCGCTGGCATTGATCTGCACGGCGACGGTCCCGCCTTCCAACTGCGCGAGTTCGATGCCGGAAATACTGTCTGTGCCGAGGCCGCTCAGCAGCGTGTCGTTGAGCGTCACCGCTCCTCGGAGACCTGAAGCGACGATGCGATCGGTGCCGCCGTTGCCGTTGATCGTGTCGTCACCGAGGTCCATCGGAATCGACTCGTCACTGCCGTTGCCGATGATGAGGTCGTTTCCGGCACCACCGAACATCAGGAAGGGGCGCGAGGCCGAAGAGGTGTCGATGGAGTCGTGGCCCGCTTCGCCTTGCAGGAACACGTTCGCATCGGCCGAAAAGCTCGAATCGAGTCCCGCACCGTTGATCGTGTCGTCTCCGCCGCCGCCAAGGATCGACAACGAACCGGTCGGGTTCGTGAACACGAACTCTTTGGCTCCGAAAGTCAGCTTGGACTTGCCGTTCGCGGCGATGCCGTCATCGGACAGGACAATGTTGTCCGCCGTGGAATCGAATTGAAATCCGCGATCGGTTGCCGCCAGTTCGTCCACAACGGACTCGGTGCCGCTGTATCCGAAGAGCGTGGCACCGTTGACCGTGATGAAGCCCGACGACTCGCCGGTCACCGAATGGAACACGCTCACGGCTGTCGTGCCGGTGACGCTCACTTGATCGCGCAGATTGATGGGTTGATCGCCACCTTGGAAGAGAACTCCACCAGCGGGGACCGGGCTGCCGTTGGCGAAATTCAGCGTCAGCGCGTCGGCACCCGCGTCTCCGTTGACGGTCAACGCATCCGTGGGGACTCGGAAACTGAGGCTCAAATTGCTGCCGAAATCCAACCGGGCTTGGTTGGCCGCCGTGGTATCGACCGACAGCGCGGCACTCGCTCCACCGACGGGATATTGAACGATCCGATCATTCGATCCGAGCAGATCGCTGATCGCCTCAAGTCCGGTGAACGTGACCAGCGACGTCGAAGTCACCAGGAGGTTTCCGTCTTGCAGGCCGGTCAGCGTGTATTGCAGTGTTGCCGCCGATGCGTTTTTCAGGATGAGCTGATCCTGTCCGCCGCTGGGCTGGCCGTCGCCGTGAAACTGGATGACTCCGTTGGGACACGGATCGCCGTTTGCGAAATCGACCGTCACAGTGTCCGAGTCGCCGGACCCTTCGATGATCAAGTCCGTCACGCTGTTGAGGTGTGCTAAGACCGCGACTTTGCCGTTGATCGTGACCTCCAGCAGTCCGTTGTTGATTCGCACGAGGTACGCATCGGGCGAGCCATCGTCCGCCGCGTCGTGTCGCGGATCGTCGTTGGCGGAGATCGTCAACGTCGTCGCGGCGCTGACCACTTCGACCGGGAAGATTTGGATGTCGTCTTGTCCCGCTCCTGTGATGTTGCCGTTGTTGTCGAGCTGCACTAACCGAGCTCCCACCACGACCGTTTGCGCTCCGACGAACCCGTTGACGGGAGTAATCGTCGCGACTCCACTGAGTGCTCCGACCGAGATGTTGAGCTGGCTGGCATTCGTTGCCTGGCTGCGGAATTGAATGGCCACATTGGCGGCATTGGTATCGACGTCGATGGCCTGCAGCGGCATTTGCAACGGCGTATTTTGCAGTGCCCGAACGAATGGGATGTCTTCCAGGAACGGGCTGCTATTGAAGGTGTCCGGAGTCACGTTGACGGTGAAGGTCTGCTCGGAAAAGTTTCCTCCGGAATCGGTGACGCGCACGGTGACGGTCGCCGTCCCGGTCGTTCCCTCGGCCGCCTTGAGCATCAGCACGCCGTTTTCGTTGTCCGTGACGACATCCACCATTTCGATCGTGACCGGGATCAGCGGCTTGTCGTTCGCATCAGTCCCGGCGGGGCTGGGAAGTTGATTGGTGAGAAGGTCTTTGCCGAGGTTGCTGATCGCGTCCCGAATCGATTCTCCTTCAACCACGATCCCGAAAATCGAATGGTTGAAATCGAGCGACCGCAGCGCTCCTTCCGTGAGGAAAAATTGCGAGTCGTTGGTGTCGTCACCCGCCTTGGCCATCGAGATCAGGCCGGTTCGGTTGTGCTGCAAATCGACGTGGAACTGGTCATTGAAATTGGTCCCCGAACCGCCGGTGCCGTTTCCAACGGGATCGCCCCCTTGAATGACGAAGTTGTTGAGCACGCGATGAAACGTCAGGCCGTCGTAGAAGCCGGCGTCCGCGAGTTCCTTGATTCGTTCGGTCACGCGCGGGACGAGATCGTCGAACGTGTCGATCAGGATTTCGCCGTACCCGGCCACCGTGATCTTCAACGCTCCGACGCGCGGCCGCAGCGTGGCCGTCAGTACGGGAGAGGTCTGATTGACCGTCACCGTGTAAGTCAGGTCGTCTCCGTTGGGATCGAAGCCGTCCAACGGGATCATCAAGGGCGACCCCGCCAGCAGCGTTTGTGTCGCAATCGTGGCCATGCCCGGAGTAAAGCCTTGCGGAATGGCAATGCTGGCCTGTGCGGCGATCGCAGCCAGCGTCTGATTGCCGACCAACCGAGTTTGATTCGCGAACACCCAGGTCGGAGACGTCGTCGTGATGTTGTTGGCATTCGCGGTGGCGTTGAACGTGTGATCGGCGTTGGTGACTTCCACGAAATTGAGGAACTGTGCGCCGTCGCCGAACAGTTGCCGTTGAGCGGTGGTCGTCGCGTCCCACGCCGCGCCGTACAGGGTCACGCCGCCGTTCTTCAACGCCTTGGCAAAGGCCGCCACGTCATCGACCGGCGTGCTCGCGTCGAGCACCAAACGCGGCTCCAACGGCTCTGCCGACTTGCTGACTTCGACGTGACCGAATTGAGCGGCCGAATTTCGGCAACCGACCGACCGGCGTGTGCTTTTCAACCAACCCGCGCGTCGAGTCCAACTCGACAACCACGATGAGAATTTCATCCGAAATCGTCCTTCCTTGGCGGCCCATTGCCCATTCATGGCACCTCAAACCGAGGTGTGGGCGGGCTTGTAGTCGCTTCGGAAAGGAACGTGGAACGGCATTTCTTACCGTTTCCGTCAGTTGCGGTGGCTCTTGGCGGAGGACCGTCCGCCGATCGGAAAAATCTGCCGGTCGCCCGGTGGGCAAGTCGGAAATAGGCGTAGGGTGGGACCAGCGGCGCTTCGACGCGCCGGCCCACCAAAGAACAAAAGCTTGACGATGGTGGGCCGGCGCTCGACGCGAGCTGGTCCCACCCTACCCGAGGTTTTCAGCTTGTCACTGACGCAGTGGCATTCAATCGGCCTTGCGAGTGAACTCGTGGAAGAGTTCGAGCAGCCGACGGGTGATCGGACCGGGCTTGCCGTCTCCGATCTTGCGGCCGTCGAGGCTCACGACAGGAACAACCTCAGCGGCGGTCCCTGTCAGGAACATCTCGTCGGCGACGTACAGGTCGTGGCGAATCAGCGTCGTCTCTTGCGTCGAAATGCCCGCCTCACGAGCCAGCTTCAACACCGCATTGCGCGTGATTCCTTCGAGAATACCGGCGTCCGCCGACGGAGTTTTCAACACGCCATTCTTCAAAATGAAGATGTTGTCCCCCGTGCATTCCGCGACCTCACCTTTGTGGTTGAGCATCAGCGCCTCAACGGTCCCTGCGTCGGTCCCCTCGATCTTGGCCAGAATGTTGTTGAGGTAGTTCAGCGACTTGATCCGAGCCGGACAGGCGGCCGGGTGATTTCGGATCGTGCTGGCCGTGATCAGGTTCATCCCGTTTTCGTAGATTTCCGCCGGGTAGAGCGTGATCTTGTCGGCGATGATGATGATCTGCG
>CAZILR010000338.1:0-6219 GCA_964539995.1 uncultured Planctomyces sp. | reverse complement strand
GAATTTTGATCGTGAACCCTATGTGCTGCTGGCTGGCCTCCTGCATTGGTTGCTTGTGTTCGGCAGTTTTGTGGGAGTGATATTCGCAGCGGCGGTGCTGATCGCGTTGGGGGTTCACGGCGTGTCAGGGCCAGTCGCTGTGTTAGGCCGAGTCCGGCAGGGGCTGCGCGATTTTCTCAATCTCTCGGTGAAGCGAATCTGGGCCATTGCTTGGCTGACAATTATCGAAGCCGTTCGCCGCAAAGCCTTGTTGGTGTTTGTAGTGTTCGCATTCTTGATGATGTTTGCGGGTTGGTTCCTAGATTCTGAATTGCGTGCGGATCTACAGGTAAAGAACGCCGTGAGTTTCGCGCTGACGACTGTCTCGTGGCTGACGATTCCTGTGTTGTTGCTGCTGTCTTGTTGGGGGATTCCCGAAGACATCCGCGTTCGCTCGATGCACACCGTGGTGACCAAGCCAGTCCGTCGCAACGAGATTGTGATGGGGCGAATTCTTGGCTTCTCGACAGTTGCCGCGGGTATCGTCGCGATGATGGGTGTGGTCGGGTATGTCTGGGTTCTGCGGCAAGTTCCCAACAACGCCAGCTTGATCTGCCGAGTCCCGGTGTACGGCACTTTGGAGTTTCTCGACAACCAAGGCAACATCTCGGACAAAGGGGTCAATACCGGCGACATTTGGGAATTCCGCAGCTACATCGAGGGCGGCACGAAGGCGTCGGCGATTTACAAATTTCCAATCACCGCGGCCGTCGACCAGATCAAACTGGAGTCCCGCTTTGAAGCGTTCCGAACTCACAAGGGACGAATTGGACAGTCGCTGCTCGTCCGATATGTGCTCGTGAATCCGACCAAGGAATTGCGAGTGCCCTTGGAGTCATTTGAGATCAAAGAGTTCAATCTCAATGAGCAGTTCGTCGAACGAAAGGTCTCGTTCTATGACGAGGAGAAAAAGGACAAACGCACCGTCGATTTGTTCGAGGACATCGTCGATCAAAACACATTGACCGTTGTCGTGCAGTGCCTCGATTCCGGGCAGTATCTCGGAATGTCTCGGCCAGACTTCTTTATCCGCTTGCCCGATCGATTGTTCGCTGTCGGATATTTCAAAGCCGTATTCGGGATTTGGCTGCTGACGGTCTTCGTCATCAGCATCGGAGTGACCGCTAGTACGTTCGTCAAAGGCCCCATTGCCACATTGTTGACGTTCAGCGTGCTCATCATCGGCCAAGGTTTCCGTGAATTCATGATCAAGCTGATCACCGGCGTGCAGAAGGGGGGCGGTCCGATCGAGTCGTGGTATCGTTTGGTCACGCACATGAACGACACACTGGAACTGCCCGATAACGTCGGCGTCAAAATCATGCACGCCATCGACAATGTCATGTTCGGGGGGCTGTGGCTGATGCAGCACTTGATTCCGGATCTCAGTTCATTCGTCATGTCCCCTTATGTGGCGAATGGGTTTGATGTTCCTTGGAGCGTCGCGATGGCCCGCTGCTTGGCCGTGACGATTGGGTATTTGGTTCCCTGTTTGTTGGTCGGCTACTACAGCCTGACGTTGAGAGAGTTGGAAGCAAAATGATCGAACAACTCACCGCGCAGCAGCGCAAATTGGCGTACTTGATCGGCATGGTCGTGTTGATGCTGCCGATCATCGTGCTGGGAATGCCGGCGACCGATGAGGAAGGCTCCGGCGGCAAGCTCGCGCGATTACGGCAGGAAAACGACCTGGGCGAAAGCACGCTGGGAAAAGTCGATCCGACCAGTGCGACCATGAACCTCGTGTTGCTGGGGATGCGCGGCGTCGCCGTGAATTTATTGCGCATGCAGCTCGACACACAGAGAGATCAAAAGCAGTGGGCGCAGATGCGAGCGACGACCGAGTCGGTCATTTTGTTGCAGCCCCACTACATTCAGGTGTGGCGTTACCTCGGCTGGAACTTGGCGTACAACGTGTCGGCCGAGTGGGACGCCGTCGAAGACCGCTACTTCTGGGTGAAGGAGGGAGCGAAGTTCCTGATGCAAGGTGCGGAACGGAATCGTCTTGATCCGGAAGTCTATTGGGACACCGGCAACACGCTCGGCAAAAAGATTGGCCGCTCCGACGAATGGAAGCAGTTCCGCCGCTTCTTCAAAGAAGATCCCGACAAGGACCGCTACGACGGAGGGCCGGACAGCGAAATCAATCCTGATCGAAAGGACAACTACCTCGCCGCGAAGGACTGGTTTCAGAAGGCCAACGATGCGGAAGAAAAACACGAACAGCACATCATGATGGATTGCCTGTTCCGCTCGTATCCGGCTCGTTCGCAACTGGACTATGCGGACGCCTTGCAGCGCGAAGGACAATTTGACGAGACCACGCGCAAAGCATGGGAAGATGCCTATCGCGATTGGGTCGAAAACTTCGGCCACATGCGATTTCAGACCGGCGATTGCGAAATTTTCATGGAAGCTCCCGCCTCAGAAGCCGCAATGGAACAAATCATGTCGGCATCGGGCAAAGACCGCAAACACGTCGAGAAGGAACTCGAACTGTATCAGAACGTCAGCAACTATCGTTTTTGGAGAACGAAGGCGCACTCTGAGAAACAACTCAACACGACCCGCATGCACAGCGATCTGTTTGAAGGCGAAGACCTCTTTAAGAAAGGTGACATCGACGCCGCTCAAGAGGCGCTGGAATCGGGTTTCGCGAGATTCAAGACCATGATCGACACCTATCAGGAACTTGGCAGCGACGACCTCACGCTGGAGGAAGGACTCTGGGGCATCATGCTCTGGCAGAAAATTTACCAACTGAAGAATCAAGTTCAGCCCGAAGATTTTCCAATGAAGCCGTTGTGGGACAAGGAAATCAACCGTATCCCAACGCTTCAACAGGACTTTAATCGCAAATATGGTTCCTCCTAGTCCGGCCGCTACCTTGCGGCTCGGCGGCTCAGCCGAGAGCATCCCCGGCTAATCACGTCCTGCGAAGACAACGCTTCGCGGACGAGGTTGGCCGGTTTCCTTTTGTAGAACCATCCTGTTGAGTCTCGAAGACTCGGAGACATCCCCATCGCCGCTCGCACGAAAACCGCTGTATCCACACTCGCCGAACGTCAGCAGGCCAGTCGCGAACTTGCCAGCCTGGCTGCGCAAGCCTGCACAGACCTCAAGGGCAAAGACTCCCTCGTCCTCGACATGACTCAGGTCACGCCGATTGTCGATTTCTTTGTTGTCACGACCGCAACCAGCGGACGCCAGATGCGTGCCATCGCTGAAGAGGTCGAGCAATTGATGAAGAAGCGTGGCAGCCGCCCGCGTGTCGGCGTCGAAGGCCGTGATTCCGAGACTTGGATTTTGCAAGATTACGGCGACATCGTCCTGCACGTCTTCTCATCCGAAGGCCGCGAGCTGTACGACCTCGAACATCTCTGGGCCGACGCCTCACAAGTCGATTGGAAACCGCTCGCGAAGAAGCTGGCCGAAACGTAGCCGTGTCGCTCCGCGACAGGAAAGCCGATGAGCGTTTGACGTCCGTCTCGGACAGAGTTTTTGAACTCACAACGCGCGGCGCGGAATCCGCGTCGCCAGCATGTCCGCTTCCGCAAAGATCGCCGGCGTGCCGCCAGTGTGGACGAAGACCACATCTTGATCCGACCGGAAGTGTCCGGCACGAATGTGGTCGATCAACCCTGACAGAGCCTTCGCGGTGTAGACGTGCTCGACCAAAATCCCCTCGGTTCGCGCGAGCAACATCATCGCTTCAAGCCCCGCGTCGGAAGGCTGACCATAGCCGGGGCCGAGATAGTCACCGATGAAGAGGATGTCGTCCGGGATGAGCCGTGCTTCGATGCCCGCCAACTCTGCGGCTCGATTCGCGGTTGCCGATAATTCTTGTTGACTATTCCACGGCCAGATCATTGGCGCGATGCTGCGCACAGGATACGGCACTCCCAACGCTTTCGCGCCGAGTGCCACGCCGGCTCCCGTCGAGCCGGCTGATGAAACGTAAACGGCCGCGGGTTCAAAGCCGCTTGCGGATGATTGCTCGACGATCTCCACCATGCAGAGTGCATAGCTCAGCGCCGCGAGCGGTAGGACGACCGGGCGATCCCACAGATACACCTTGCGGCCTTGCGAACGAAACCGTTCCGCGACCTCGATGATCTTCTGGTCGAGCGCGGGGCCGATCGCTTCTTCGACGATCTCGATGCTCGCGCCGACGATGTGATCGAGCAACAAATTTCCCTGCACGATATCCGGCTGCGTCGCCGGCTTGCCTCGACCGAGCACCAGATGGATGTCGAGTCCGACCTTCGCACACGCGGCGGCCGTTTGCCGACAGTTGTTGCTCTGCACTCCCGCGCCCCACACGACAAGGTCGGCTCCCTTGGCGAGCGCATCCGCAATCAGAAACTCGTTGTGCCGAGCCTTGTTCCCGCCAAACAGCAACCCCGTGCAGTCGTCCCGCTTGATCCACACACGCGGCCCATTCGGGCTGACCGCCTTGCTGAACTGAGGCAACAACTCCAACGGCGTCGGCAAATGCGCCAACGGCGTCCGCGGCACGCGAGCGATATGGGTTCGCAGTTCATTTGTGATCAATGGCTTGGCAGCAGTCATCATTGTCTCCAGCGTGGGGAATGCGAGGCGTTATAGGCGACCGACGACGAATCGCAAACGCGGGACGGCGTGTTACGATGGCTCCGCGATCAATGCGAGTTTTCAGCGATTCAAACCGCATTTTTGAAACGCAGAGACGCGGAGTAGCCGCAGAGGACGCCGAGAAGGCATTCCGATTTCACGAGGTGAATCATGTTGCGACGAATGGCGATGGCTCTGGCATCTTTCGTGGTTTGGTCGATCGCGGGATTGCCCGTTCATGCTCAAGCGACTCGGCAGACGGAGACCTACAAGCGGATCAAGATGAAGCTCGACGCTGTGCCGGCCATCGACACGCACGATCATCTTTGGCCGTTTGACAAACTGCCGGGGTATCGCGAGACGAAGCTCGGTAAGGGGATGAATCTCTCCAGCATTTGGGGGAACAGCTATTGGACACAGGTCGGGCGGCTGACGCCGTGGCAACCGAAGATGGAGTTTGATGACTGGTGGAAGGACGCGAAGGATGATTGGGACAACTCGCGAGCGACCAGCTTCTACCGCTACACGCAGATCGCGTTGAAGGACTTGTACGGCGTCGATTGGGACCGCGTGACCGATGCTCAAGCCAAAGAACTCGATCGCAAGATCTTCGACAACTACCGCGATCAGAAATGGCTGCATCACGTCGTCACCGAGCGGGCCAACATCGAACTGATGTTCAACGACCCGTACTGGGCGCGGTTCGCGTTCGAGAAGTCGTACCCGTTTGAAGTGATCGTGTTCAACATCACGTCGCTGGTGCGGGCGTTTCACGCGAGTGAATACGGCAGCGAAAACCCGTTCGACAGCCCGTACGAGTTCGCGACCAAGCACGGCTTGCCGATGAACTCGCTGGACGATTTTCTGAAAGTGCTCGATCGACTGTTCCTGGAAGCAAAGGACAAAGGGGCCGTCTGCCTGAAGAGCACGCTCGCATACCAGCGGACGCTGAAGTTCGACAACGTCCCGAAGGAGCGGGCCGAGGTCGCGTTCGGCAAGCGCCGCACAACGCTCACGCCGGAGCAGATCAAGGACTTCGAGGATTTTGTCTTCTGGCGCGTGTGCGAACTGAGCGCGAAGTACGAACTGCCGTTTCAGATTCACACCGGTCACGGCCGCATTCAAAGCTCGAACCCGCTGCTGCTGGTCGATCTGATCGAGGCGAATCTGAAAACAAAGTTCATTCTGTTTCACGGCGGCTTTCCGTGGGTCGGCGAGACCGGAGCGATCCTGCTGCGGCATTGGAACCACGTCTGGATCGACAGCGTCTGGCTGCCGAGCCTCAGCTATTCGATGGGCAAACGGGCCTACCACGAATGGCTGGAGCAGATGCCGTCAACGCGAATCATGTGGGGCGGCGACTGTAACCACGGCGAAGGCATCTACGGCTCGACGGAGATCACTCGCCAGTGCATCGCTGAAGTCCTCGCCGAAAAAGTCGATCGCGGCGACCTGATCGAAGAGCACGCGGATCGCATCGGCCGACAGATCATGCGTGACAACGCGCTCGAACTGTTTCCACAACTCAAAGAGCGATTGTGGAAGAAACCGTAGGGTGGGACCAGCGGCGCATCGCCGCGCCGGCCC
>CAZILR010000337.1:0-6262 GCA_964539995.1 uncultured Planctomyces sp. | reverse complement strand
AACCACGGCCCGTTCAGCACCGACAACATCGGCATGAACTACGACTACCCCGAGGCCAGCTACGAACGGCGGCGCGAAATTCTCGCCGAGCATCGCCGGTATCAGCAGGGGTGGCTGTACTTCGTGACGAACGATCCGCGCGTGCCGGCCGACGTCCGCGAGCGGATGCGAAAGTGGGGCTTGCCGAAAGATGAGTTCACCGACAACGGAAATTGGCCACATCAAATCTACGTCCGCGAGGCGCGCCGCATGATCGGCCAATTCGTGATGACCGAGAACGAACTGACGAAGAAGAAGCCGACGCCTGATTCGGTCGGCATGGGGAGCTACACGATCGACTCGCACAACGTGCAGCGCTACATCACGCCCGACGGCCATGTGCAGAACGAAGGAGACATCGGGGTCGGCATCTCGCCGTATGCGATCGCGTTCGGGTCGCTCGTGCCGCAGCGCGGCCAGTGCGACAACCTGATCGTGACGATTTGCGTCAGCAGTTCACACATCGCGTTCGGCAGCATTCGCATGGAGCCGGTCTTCATGATCCTCGGCCAAAGCGGCGCGACCGCGGCGGTCCTGGCGATCGAAGGCAAACTCGCCGTGCAAGACGTGGCCTACGCGAAACTCCGCGAGCAACTGCTCAAGGACGGCCAGGTGCTCGAATACGCCGACGCCTCCAAACCGAAAACCGCGAAGTCGTTCCTCGATCCGAAAAAACTCTCCGGCGTGGTCGTGGACGATGACGACGCGCAACTCACCGGCGACTGGCAGGCCAGCAGCGCGTCAGCGAACTACATCGGCAACGGCTACCGCCATGACGGCGCGGCCAAGGACGGCAAAGCCACCGCCCGCTTCGCCGCCAAACTCCCCAAGCCCGGCCGCTACGAAGTCCTCGTCGCGTCCCCGCCGAATACGAACCGCTCATCGAAGGTCGCCATCGAAGTCCACTCCGCCGCCAGCCAGAAACTCGTCCACATCGACCAACGCAAGACCCCGACCAACTGCGAGTTTCATTCGCTCGGAATCTTCGACTTCACGAACGATGGCCCGGCAACGGTGACGATCTCGAACGCCGATTCCGACGGATACGTTGTGATCGACGCCGTGCAGTGGCTGGCCAAGTAGCTGAGCTCGTAGTTCGCTCCATGACGAGTTCGGAAGTCTCAAGCCAGTAACTCGTGCAGCACATTGCCGCTGACGTCGGTCAGGCGGTAATCACGGCCGGTGAAGCGATAGGTGAGCCGTTTGTGATCCAGGCCGAGTTGATGCAGGATCGTGGCGTGCAGGTCGGGGACGGAGACGCGGGCTTCGATGGCTTCGTAGCCAAACTCGTCGGTCGCTCCGTGCGTGACGCCCCCTTTGATCCCGCCGCCGGCCATCCACATCGTGAATCCTTTGGGATGATGGTCGCGTCCCTTGCCGTTCTCGGCGACGGGTGAGCGTCCAAATTCGCCGCCCCAGATCACGAGCGTCGTGTCGAGCAATCCGCGGGCGTCGAGATCCTCCAGCAAGGCCGCGATCGGGCCGTCGGTTTCGGCGCAGTGCAAATCGTGATTTTTCTTGAGGTCATCGTGAGCATCCCAGGCTTTCGGACCCTCGTTGCCGCCGCTGTAGACCTGCACGAACCGCACGCCTCGTTCCACCAGTCGCCGAGCCAACAGACAGTTCTTTCCGAAGTGCGCGGTCACTTTGTCGTCGAGACCGTACTGTCGCTGAATGTGATCTGGCTCGCGGCTGAGGTCCGTGCATTCGCTGGCACTCGTCTGCATGCGAAAGGCCAGCTCGTAAGCTCCGACCCGCGCGGCGAGATCGCTTTCCGCCGGATGCTCAGCGGCGTAACGCGAATTCCAATCTTTGAGCAGGTCGAGCCGCGATCGCTGTCGCTCGGTCGTCACGGACTTCGGCGGTGTGAGATACGCGATCGGCTCGCCACTGCTGCGGAACGGCACTCCTTGAAACGCGGCCGGCATGAACCCGTTCGACCAGTTCATCGCGCCGTTGACCGGTGCTCCCTGATGATCGAGCAGCACGACGAAGCCAGGCAGGTCGTCACTCTCGGAACCAAGCCCGTAGTTCACCCACGAACCCATGCAGGGGCGGCCCGCGAGGATCGAACCTGAGTTCATCTGAAACAGCGCGGGAGCGTGGTTGTTGCTCTCGCAGTGCATCGAGCGGATGACGCAGAGCTTGTCCGCGTGCCGGGCGAGCTGCGGATACGTCTCGGCGATCGAGATACCCGACTCGCCATGCCTCGCGAAGCGATACGGGCTGGCCATCGCCACGTTCTTCGTCTTGCTCCCCATGAAGGCGTCGGAATCCTTCCAGACGGGAATCGCCTTGCCGTGCCATTTGGCGAGCGCGGGTTTTTCATCGAACAAGTCCACATGACTCGGACCACCATACATGAAGAGGAAGATCGCCGCGCGAGCCTTAGGAGCGAAATGCGGGGGCCGAGCCAGCAGCGAGCTGCCAGCAGCATCCTCCGCGAGCAGACCATCACGGGCCAACAGCGATTGCAGGGCCAGAGCACCAAATCCAACTCCGGCGCGTTGAAGCATGTGTCTGCGAGTGAGCATGGGATTGTTCCCGACCAAAGTCGCCGTCATCGCTCCGCGTGACGAGCCTTATGTCATTGATGGTTGAGTGCTTGATTCGGCTGTTTTTGAGGTTGGACGTCAAACGACAAAAGGCTCATCACGCGGAGCGATGATGGCTACGTTGATCACTCCACATACATGAACTCACTGCTGTTGAAGAGGATGTGGGCGAGGTCGGTCAGCGCCGCCGTTCGGCTGCTCTGCGTCTCTCTCAACTTGACGAAGTCGATGGCTTCGCGAAGGCGGTCTGAATTCGGGACTCGTGAAACGGTTCGTGCAAACATCCGTTCGACAATGCTCGGCAGATTGTCATCCGCTTCCGCGACGGCTCGCGCGGCGAGGTATCCGGCTTGATCTTCGACGAACTCGTCGTTCATCAGGAGCAGCGCTTGCGTTGGCACAACGCTCACCAGTCGCACGGAGCAACTATCGGTTGTCGTCGGCGCGTCGAAAAGTTCCATCATCGGCATGAGCAACTGCCGCTTCGAGTAGATATAGACGCTGCGTCGCCAATGTTGCTCGTTCTCCTTCGTGACGACCGGCCACTTGTTGCGTTGGCTCGCGGTGAGCAGTTCGGCTCGGACGCGCGGTTTGATGCCAGGGCCGCTTCCCTTCAAGTTCAGCTTGCCGCTGGCCGCGAGGATGCTGTCACGCAGAACCTCCGCTTCGAGTCGTCGCAGATTCATCCGCCACAGCAGTTGGTTCGACGGATCAATCTTCGCGGCGGCGTCCCGGTGCTGCGATGACTGCCGGTAGGTTGCCGACATCAGCAGCAACTTGTGCAGCGGTTTGAGCCGTCCGCCGTTGGCGATGAGTTGCCGCGCGAGCCAGTCGAGCAGTTCGGGATGCGTTGGAGCGGCACCGCTCACGCCGAAGTTGCTGGGCGTGGCCACGATGCCCTTTCCGAAATGATGCTGCCACACCCGATTCGCAAGGACTCGCCAAGCCAGCGGGTTGTCGGGCGATGTGATCCATTCGGCGAACGTCCGTCGCCGCAACGACGACTTTTCATTGGCGTCAGGTTGTGGGAACGTCAATGGTTCGGCGAC
Organism: uncultured Planctomyces sp.; assembly: GCA_964539995.1. Taxonomy (GTDB): domain Bacteria; phylum Planctomycetota; class Planctomycetia; order Planctomycetales; family Planctomycetaceae; genus SXKJ01. Next base: position 2,619 of record CAZILR010000337.1, on the reverse strand, counting down.
GAGCACCGCAGGCACGGCAGGCTCAACTTCTTCACCGCGATTCGCCGCCAATCCGCGCCGCATCACGAACGTCTTCGGCACTTTCACGCTTCGTTCCACGAGTGCCTGAATCTGGATCGCGGGATCAACCTCGACCTTCGCCCCTTTCGCGTCTTCCGTCCCCGGCACAAGCCCGTGCTTCTGCGTCCCATTGAAGATCGCAAGCAGCGAGTAATAGTCACGCGATGTCAGCGGCTCGGTCTTGTGGTTGTGGCAGCGAGCACAGCCAATCGTCAGGCCGAGAAACACCGTGCTTGTCGTCGAGATCACGTTGTCGAGTTGATCGGCTCGGTATTGAGCGAGTGCTGCGGGCGTCTTGCCCATGTTGTCGTCGTTGCTCGGCCCGTTGCGACAGAAGCCGGTCGCGATGAACGATTCGTCATTCGCACCGTCCACTTCGTCACCGGCCAACTGCTCGGCGACGAACCGGGCGTATGGCTTGTTGTCGTTGAAGCTGCGAATGACATAGTCGCGGTACTTCCAGGCATGAGGCCGATCGAGATCGTTATGAAAACCGCTGCTGTCCGCATACTGCGCCAGATCGAGCCAGTGCCGACCCCAGCGCTCCCCGTACTGCGGACTCGCCAGCAACCGGTCGATGACCTGCTCCCAAGCCTGCGGTGACTCATCCGCCACGAACGCCGCCATTTCGTCCGGTGTCGGCGGCAGGCCGATCAAATCAAAAGTGACTCGCCGCAGCAGAGTCACTCGATCAGCTTCCTCCGAGGGACTCAGGCCCGCCTTGCTCAGCTTCGCCAGCACAAAACGATCGACATCGTTTCGGACCCAGCCGTCGTCTCTCGACACCTGCGGCGGAGCATTTTCGTTTTCTTTCTTCAGCGGCTGAAACGCCCAATGCCCCTTCGCCGATTGAACCGACTCAAGCTTCTGGGTGATCCAATCGACAAGCGCCTTGGCCTCGTCCGCCGACAACTTCGGCTGATCTTCCGGCGGCATCTCGCCCAACCGAATTCGATCCGCCACATCCCGCCACCGTCCGGAAAGCTGTCCATTCGAGAAGTCGCGACCCAGTGTGTCGAGCCGCAGTTCCCCCTCTTCCTTCCGCTCGCCATGACAAGCCACACAATGCCGCTTCAAAACAGGAGCCACTCTCTTCTCAAACTCGTCCTCCGCAGCGTCGGCGGACAGCACCGACAGAAAGACGATCGCGGCAGCAGCAAAGAGTCGGCAGGCAGTCATAAATGAGACGCTCCTGCTCCACGTCGTCACGGATTGGGTGGGCAACAGTCAGTTTTCATGGCGAAGCATGACCTGCAAGTCACCGACGATCACTTCACCAAGGCCGCCGACAAATCCAACAATCCACCGAGCCATCCCAACGCGGTGAAGAGTTCGGTGCAGTATCCGACCGTAACACTCAGTAAAGAGCCGGACGCTTCCCCGACCGCCGCCGATTTTCTAAAAGAAACGACCGGTAAAGATCGGGTGCGAGTTATCAGATACCCCCGAGAGGAGTCGAACCTCTAACCTTCGGCTCCGGAAACCGACGCTCTATCCGATTGAGCTACGGGGGCGAGAACGTGCCTCAGTTTAGTACTCTTTGGCTTTGATCCAGCTCATCATTCTGCGGAGTTGCTTACCGACCACTTCGAGAGGATGGTTGCGTTCCCGTTTGCGAATGGCTTGGAAGCTGGCTTGGTTGGCCTTGTTTTCCAGAATCCAGTCGCGAGCGAATTGGCCGGATTGGATTTCGTGGAGAATCTTTTTCATCTCGGCCTTCGTCTGCTCCGTGACGATCCGCGGGCCGCGTGTGTAGTCGCCGTACTCGGCGGTGTTCGACACGCTGTATCGCATGTAGTTCAGCCCGCCTTGATAGAACAGATCGACGATCAGTTTCAGCTCGTGCATGCACTCGAAGTAGGCCATCTCTGGTTGGTAGCCCGCTTCGACGAGGGTCTCGAATCCGGCTTTGACGAGAGCGCTGACGCCGCCGCAGAGGACGACTTGCTCGCCGAACAGGTCCGTTTCGGTTTCTTCGGCGAAGGTCGTTTCGATGACTCCGCCGCGAGTCCCGCCGATGCCCTTCGCATACGCGAGCGACAGCTTGCGGGATTCTTCCGACGCACCGGGCAACAGCGCGATCAGGCTGGGGACGCCGCCACCTTTTTCGTATTCGCTGCGGACGAGATGGCCGGGGCCTTTCGGGGCGACGAGTGCGGCGTCGTGACCCGGCGGCGGAATGACCTGGCCGAAGTGGATGTTGAATCCGTGCGAGCACATCAGCAGAGCGCCCTTCTTCAGATTCGGGCGAATCTCGGATTTGTAGATGTCTCCCTGCACTTCGTCAGGCAACAGGATGTTGACGAGGTCAGCTTGCTTGACGGCATCCGCGATCGACATCGGCTTGAAGCCGTGGCTGACGGCGAGGTCGTAGTTCGCGCTGCCGGGACGTTGTCCGATGATGACGTTGCAGCCGCTATCTCGCAGGTTCTGGGCTTGAGCGTGCCCTTGGCTGCCGTAGCCCAGGATGGCGATGGTCTTGTTCTTCAGCAGAGAGAGATCGGCGTCGGCGTCGTAGTAAATCGTGACTGGCATTTCTTCGTGTGTCCGTTGTTTGTA
>CAZILR010000336.1:0-6277 GCA_964539995.1 uncultured Planctomyces sp. | reverse complement strand
CCGGTCGGGCATTCGACCTGGAAGTCGTCGCCGTAGTAGCTGTAGTAGGCCAACAACGCTCGAATGATCAGAGCGTTGACCGGCATCCAGATCGGGCCGCGCCAGTTGCTGTTTCCGCCGAACATGCCGCTGTCTGATTCGGCCGGCAGGTAGTTGACTCGGTATTCCTGGCCGCCGACGTGCATGACATACGGGTGCTGGTCGTGATAGCGCGACAGCGAGCGGATGCCGAACTCGCTGAGAAATTCGTTCTCGTCGAGCATCTTCGCAAGGACTCGGCGGAGCTTATCCTCGTTCAAGATCGAGGCCAGCCTGCGATCGGCGACGCCGGGGACTCGCGAGTCGTGAATGAATGCCAGCAGTTCCGGCCGCGCCGTGAGGAAGTTGCGATAGCGATCGACGATATCAGGATATCGCCTAACCAGACTCCCCTCGAACACCGTCGCCGCGCAGAACGGCAGCAGGCCCACCATCGAGCGGACTTTCAGGCGTTGCGATTCGCCGTTCGGCAACTGCAACACGTCGTAGAAGAAGCCGTCCTCTTCGTCCCACATGCCGGTGTCGCCGCCAGCGTGGATCATCGACGAGGCGATCCACAGGAAATGCTGCATGAACTTCAACGACATTTCGGCATAGGCTTCGTCGGTGGCCGCCAGCTCAGCCGCGATCTCCAGCATGTTTTGGCAGTAGAGCGCCATCCAGGCGGTGCCGTCGGCTTGTTCAAGATACCCGCCCGTCGGCAACGCGGCGCTGCGGTCAAACACGCCGATGTTGTCCAGGCCGAGGAAGCCCCCTTCAAAGACGTTCCGGCCATTGCGGTCTTTGCGGTTCACCCACCAGGTGAAGTTGAGCAACAGTTTTTGAAAGCACCGCTCCAGCCACTTCGTATCACCTTGGCCAGTGCGGCCTTTCTCCAGGCGATAGGTGAAGATCGTGGCCCACGCATGGACCGGAGGATTCACGTCACCGAAGTTCCATTCGTAAGCCGGAATCTGCCCATTCGGGTGCATGTAGTGTTCGCGCAGCATCAGGTCGAGTTGCTGTTTGCCGAAGTCCGGGTCCACCATCGTCAGCGCGATGACGTGAAACGCCAAGTCCCAGGCCGCGTACCACGGGTATTCCCACTTGTCCGGCATCGAGATCACGTCGGCGTTGTACATGTGGTGCCAGTGATCGTTGCGCGGAGCCTGCTTGCGATTTGGCTTGAACGGGTCACAGCCACGTTCCTCCAGCCACTTGTTGATGTCGTAGTGATAGAACTGCTTCGACCACATCATCCCGGCCATCGCTTGCCGGATGACACGCCCCTGATCCTCATTGAGCGTCTTTGGCGTGAGCGTCGCGTAGAACTCATCCGCCTCGTGTCGCCGCGAAATCATCACGTCGTCAAACGACAGGCCGAATGGACCGCCTTCCGGTGGCAGAGTCATCGCGTTCGGATTGGCGTCGCTCAGTCGCAACTTCACCGTTTTGGACTGACCCGCCGGGACCGTGATGACGTACTGAGCGGCGACTTTTGTCCCGGTCTTCGCCGGGTTCACCGCGCCCGCCTGACCATGCACGACGTAGTCGTTGATGCTGTCCTTCACGAATGGCGTCGCATTGGGAAACCCGAACAACCGCTGCGTGTTCGTGTCGTTCTCCGTGAACAACAACGTCGGCTCACCGTCGCAGTACAAGTATCGCTGGCCGAGCTTCGGATGCGTCGCCGCGACCACCGCCAACGAATCGGTCTGCGCCGCACACTCCAACCCCGGCTTGCCGTTGTTCTCGCCCCACGACCAGGTGTTCCGGAACCACAACTGAGGCAGAACGTGAAGCGTCGCCGCTTCTGGACCACGGTTCGCCACCGTAATCTCAATCAAAATGTCTTCCGGCCCAGCCTTGGCGTACTCGACGAAGACATCAAAGTAGCGATCTTCGTTGAAAACACCGGTGTCGAGCAGTTCATACTCTTGATCATTCTTACCACGCCAACGATTTGTTTTGACGATCTCGTCATACGGGTACGCCGCCTGTGGGTACTTGTAGAGATATTTCATGAACGAGTGCGTTGGCGTCGAGTCGAGGTAGAAATAGTACTCCTTGACGTCCTCGCCGTGATTCCCTTCGCCGTTGGTCAGCCCGAACAGCCGCTCCTTGAGGATCGGGTCTTTGCCGTTCCACAACGCCAGAGCAAAGCAAAGCTGTTGCTTTTGATCCGAAATGCCACCCAACCCGTCCTCACCCCAGTGGTATGCTCGCGACCGAGCTTGATCGTGAGTGAAGTAATCCCAAGCATTGCCGCCGTCGCTGTAGTCCTCGCGAACCGTGCCCCACTGCCGTTCGGACAGATACGGCCCCCATTTCTTCCACGGTGTTTCGCTGGATTGGGCTTCCTGAAGACGAATGGATTCAGCGTTCATAGGGAGACCCTTGTTGATGGAGGGCATCGCGTCACATGGCAAACCTGACAACGTCCAAGCCGACGCAAACTGCGACGCCTACGATTTTTTGCCATCAACGAGAAATGATCGAGAGAACAGATGAGAGACGTGCCGACCGCTATTCCAATTTCTTAACCGCTTCCGATGCGGCTCCTCGCACCAGTAGGCTGTGATCGCGACTCGCCATGCTGCGGAGCTTCGGCAATGCGGATTTCGCAGGCTCACCGAGTTCTCCCAGCGAGGCGGCCACCTCCGCACGAACGAGTTCGCGTTCGTCATCCAGTGCCTTGGTCAACAGTGGAGCAGACAGTTTCGAGAGTTCGGCGTCCCCCGGTTGAATTTTGAGGGACGACCAAACGCAGGCGAGTTGGAAGAACGAATCGTCGCTGGAAAAGTGCTTTCGCAGTTCCGGCAATGCGGTTTTGGCCGCAGGACCGATTTTTCCCAAGGCATACGCCGCACTGTTGCGGACTTCGGGTCGCTTGTCCGAGATCGCTTTGACGAGAGTCGGAACGGCCGCCGCCGCATCGGGACCGATGGCACCGATTGCAAACTGCACCTCGCGACGGAGTTCGACGTCATCCTCCGCGAGTAACTCGATCAGTGTCGCGACCGTCCCTTTGGCGGTCGGCCCCATCTCGGTGACGGCTCGGATTGCATAATGCCGAAGTTCGGGATTCTTCAGCGCGCGAATGACTCGCGGAGTCGCCGTCTCACCCATCGACGCCACCGCGTGGATCACGCTGGCGACGAACTCCTCATCACCGTGCTTCAATGCCTCGATCACCACGGGCTGAGTCCGTTCGGGTGGGATCTTCGTTTCGAGGATCGCCTTTACCGCCGCAACACGAATGCTCGCCTCCTTCGAATGCACCGCGTCGAGCAGCAACTGTGCTGCCTTTTCGCCATTCGCGGAGTTCTCGGCTTCGATCTGCAACACGGCCCACGCCGCCAGGATTCGTGTCAGTGCGTCTTGATGAACGAACAGGGTCTTCAGCACCGGTATCGACTTCGGATCACGGATGTGTCCCAGCGCATGCAGTCCGGCGTAACGTACGCCAGCGAAGTCGTCCGCTTGCACAGTCTTCAGAATGGACTCGGTGCCGGATTTCGACGCGGGACCGATCTTGCCCAGAGCATCGAGTGCCTGCATCCGGCAATGCTGATCGTCGTGCTGTAAGACTTCGACAAGATTCGGCACAGCGGGCTGCGCTTTTTCGCCCATCTCACCCAGCACCAAGCAGGCCCAATAACAGGCTCGCTCGTGCTTCAGCGCGGTGATCATCGGTGGAACGGCGGCTTCGCCCTGTTCGGCCAAACTCGCGACAACGCCGATCGCGACCGCTGGCTCGGCTTCTTCCAGCATCTTTACGAATAATGGCAGTGTCACCTCACGCGACGCCTGCAAGCGAGGCAACGCTTCGAGTGCCGCGCGGCGCACCAGCGGGTTTGTGTCTCCGACCGCTTTGACTAACGCGGGAGCCGCCTCCTTAGCTGCGGGGCCAATGCGTCCCAAAGCGCGAAGAGCAGCCAATCGTAACGTGACTTCTTTGGCGGAGAGCGCCGCGATCAATTCGGGGACCGCAGCCGCACCCTTTGCCTCTAGCTCACCCAATTCGCGAGCCGCTTTGATGCGTGCTCCTGGTTGCGTACTTTGCAGAGCCTTACGCAGCGCTCCCACTTGCTCGTCTTGAGCGCAGACCGTCACGGCCATCACTGCGGAGATCAAACCAATCGCGCAAGCCAAAAATCGGTTCACAGTCTTGTTCCCAGAAAAATCAGCCTTAGGTGTTCGTCTCGATCCATTCGTTTGTGACTGCTCATTTGGCGGGAGACGGCGGCTTCGGTTGAGTGGCCGTGGGTTGAGCCGGTGCGGCTACCGCAAAACGAGCTTCATTCATCAATCGATCCGAGAAACCGCGGGCAGTGGCGTAGTCCTGCGGCGGATATTCGCGAACATGCGACTTCAAATCGGTCATCAACTGACGCACCGTTTTTTGCACATGCAAGGACTGCTCGCCGTCCAATTCACCAACGACCGCTCGTTCGGCAAACAACGCGTCCAATTCTTCACGTTCATCTTCAAACGGTGGCAAAGTCAGCACTTTGGGCCAAAAGATTTTCCCGGTCGCGGGGTCAAGTTCCTTGTTCGTCAGTCGCTTCGGAGCGGAGGCCAATGTTGCACGGTAGATCGCTTCCGGAGACGCCGACTTTTGTTTCTTTCGCGCCTCTTCCTCACGAGTGTATTCCTGTGCGATTCGCTTCGCCGCGAAGTACTGCTCGGTGTACTGCAACTGATTCTGGATGTACTGCGATCGCGCCTGCTCGTACCGCTTCGTGGCCTCGGAGTTCATCACATTCCTCTGTCCTTCCGATCGGACCACATCGGCCAAACCGCGAGCGTAGCCTTCCCCAGCGGTCGTGGCTGAACTGTACCCACCCCACTGCGCCCAACTCAGACGCGCCACAGCCGCTACCGCCACAACAAGCAAAACCGATCGCAGAAGAATTTGCCTCATAGGTGCCTCGCCCTTAAACGTCTTCACCGCACAAAATTCAACAGTCACATCTTGCAAGCGTCTTGCGAGAACGTCAATCGAGCGTCGGCCGCAGCATGACTCGTGTGCGTATTTGACACAACGAGGGTGCGCTTTGGTGAGGAGATGCGATGCGGTGACTTGTTGGCCGTCTCACAGACAGAGTTTGTGGAGCGGAGGTCGGTGAAACCTGCCCACTCGATCGCCGCCTACTCGCGTTTCCGCTCACGTTTCGGCTTGTATGGCTCTCGATTTGATGGGCGATCAGAACGTGATTCAAGGCGCGGTGGCGCGGCGACCATCGCGTTGACGTTGCGGCCTCGCAGGCGTGTGCCGATGACCGATTTCAGAATGGTTTCCGCGTGCTCGGCAGCGACTTGGACGAAGCTGATCGTCGGCAGGATTTGAATCGGGCCGATCACTGTGCGCGGCAAGCCGCTTTCGTTGGCGATGCAGCCGACGAAGTCTCCTGGTGCCGCGCCGTAATTGTGCCCGACGTTGAATTTCAACCAGACACCGGACTCGTCGATCCGTTTCGCCGTGTGAGAATCGGCGGGGACGGAAGACTCGCGCCGAGCCCGTCCGCCCGGCTCACGCGATTCGTCGCGTGGACCGCGCGGCTGACGGGAATCGCTTCGCGGTGCTGGACGATATTGTCGCGGATCATCTTCGCGGATGCGTTCCGGAGACCGGCCGCTTTCGCCCGCGAGCAAGTGAATCAGCGCAGAGACGATCTCGCCCGGTGCGTGACCGGATTCCATCAGGTTCTCCAGCAGTTTGTCCTGCATCTTGAACTGCCCGGCCTGAATCGTGTTTCGCAGCGATTCGACCAAGCGGTTGGCGTGCTTCTCTTCGAGGTCTTCTAAACGCGGGACGGAGATGCGTTCGATTTTGGCTTTCGTGAATCGTAAGACTTGCTGCAATCGACCGAACTCGCGGCCGGTGACGAGGCTGATCGCTTTGCCGCTCTTGCCCGCTCGGCCCGTGCGGCCAATGCGATGCACATAGTCTTCGGGATCGTGCGGCAGTTCGTAGTTGAACACGATTTCCAGATCATCGACGTCCAATCCACGAGCAGCCACATCGGTCGCGACGAGCAGTTCCACCTTGCGGTCGCGGAAGCGTTTCATCACTCGCTCTCGCATCGCCTGCGTCATGTCGCCGTGCAGTTTGTCGGCGCTGTAACCACGAGCCGTCAGCGCTTCGGTAAGTTCATCGACCTGCACCTTGGTGAAACCGAAAATCAAACCGTACTGCACGTCGTACAGGTCGATCAGCCGGTCAAATGTGCCGTAGATGTCGTCCAACCACCGC
>CAZILR010000335.1:0-6298 GCA_964539995.1 uncultured Planctomyces sp. | reverse complement strand
CCGCGCACGCCACCTCCGGCCAGCCAGACCGAAAAACCTTCGGGATGATGATCGCGTCCGTCGCGGCCGGCGGAATGCGGAGTCCGTCCGAACTCACCAGCCCAGACGATCAGCGTTTCGTCGAACAGGCCGCGCTGCTTGAGGTCTTGAATCAATCCGCCGATCGCCTGATCGGTGTCGAGTGCATTCTTTTCGTGGCCCGCTTTGAGATTGCCATGCTGATCCCAAGTGCCATTCGAGGCTCCCGGCGGGCAAGTGATCTCGACGAACCGCACGCCCGATTCGATCAGCCGTCGTGCTCGCAAACATTGGATGCCGTACAGCCGCTGCGACGGCACCTTCGAGTCGAGTCCGTAAAGTTGCAGTGTCGCTTCGGTCTCGCGGCTGAGGTCGAGTATATCCGGCACCAGCGACTGCATCCGATACGCCATCTCGTAGTTCTTGATCGCAGACTCGACCGCATCATCGACGCCCAGCGTGCGCGAGAATGACTCATCTTGCCCGCGCAGCAGTGCGAGCTTTGCTTGCTGAATCCGCGAGTTCTTGTCAGCCGGCGTCAGATTATCGAGCGGAACGCCATCCGCGTTCAGCAACGTCGCCTGTTGATTCGCGGGCAGAAAGCCGCTGGAGTAATTCTCGAAGCCGCCACACGGGACCACACCGAAGCTCAGTACGACGAAGCCCGGCAGATTGTGGCTCTCGTTGCCGAGTCCGTAGTTGACCCACGAACCAAGGCTCGGCCGGCCGGCATTGTTCGAGCCGGTGTGCAGGAACAGCACCCCGGTCGAATGGATCGGCAAGTCGGCCTTCATCGAGCGAATCACGGCGAGGTCATCCGCATGCGCCGCGATGTGCGGAAACAAACTGCTAATTGGCATCCCGCTGTCGCCGTGCTTCCGAAACGCCCACGGACTCTTCAGCCACTGCCGATTGCCATTCGCCGTCGGGTTCTTCGATTCGAGAAACGGCTTGCCATCGAGTTCGTCGAGCTTCGATTTCGGATCGAACGAGTCCACATGCGACACGCCGCCGTCCATGAAGCAGAAGATGACCTGCTTGGCCTTTGGCGCGAAATGCGGCGAAGTCGTTGCTGCGTTCGATGGTTGAACGGCCCGTGTCTCCTGCGAGAGCAGCCCCGACAGCGCAAGCATCCCAAATCCGTTCGCCGAAGCGGCCAGCATCTCTCGCCGAGTCACGGGAGACGTGAAGCGGCCGGGGCAGCCACAGATCGAAGGGATTTTCTGGGCGGACATCTGGAATCTCCACTCGTCACAACGAAACGCATCTGAAGGGTGGGTCGAGTTATCGAGACCCACCAGCCGTTAAACGCTTGGTGGGTCTCGATGACTCGACCCACCCTACGGAATGTAGATGAACTCTTTCAGATTGAAGATCGCATGTGCCAAATCACGCCACACGAGTTGGCTGGTCAGCACGTTGCTTGGCGGGATTTGGTGAAGCTCCGCCAGTTCGAGGGCCGTCCGCTCGAACCGCTGGCGCTCAACGTCGATCGGCGAACGGTTGAGGGCCGTCTGAAACAGGACGTCGATGCGAGCACCGATCGAATCGTCCGAACGGGCCACCAATTGCTGCGCCCAGACGTCGGCCTGTTGGAGAACGAACGGATCATTGAGCAACGCCAGTGCCTGAGCGGGGACGTTGGTCACGTCGCGGCGGCCTTGAGTCACCTTGCCGCCGGGAAAGTTAAACGCTTCCAGAAACTTAGGCCCTTCCATCAAGTTGCTCTTGATGTAGATGCTACGCCGGCCGTGACCGTCTAGCGGACCAGCGAAGAGGCGGCGGTCGGCATAGTCCTTGTCGCGGAATGGTTGCACGCTGGGGCCGAAGAGCGTCCGATCCAGGCGACCGCTCGCGGCCAGCATCGAATCGCGGATCGCTTCGGCTTCCAGGCGGCGAGCCGGATAATGCTGCAAGAGTCGGTTCTGCGGATCGACTTCACGCGATGCCGGCGACGGCTGATTCGACAACTGAAACATCCGTGTCAGCACGAGCGACCGGATCAACTTTTTGATCGACCAGCCTTCCTCGATAAATTGCTCGGCGAGGTAATCGAGCAAATCGGGATGCGACGGCAACTCTCCAACGTGGCCGAAGTCATCCACCGTGCGAACGAGGCCGGTGCCGAACAAATGATGCCAGACTCGGTTGACGATTACGCGCGCCGTCAGCGGGTTATCGGAGCTGGCAATGAGTTCGGCGAGTTCCAACCGACCGCTGCCAGGGCTGCGGAATGAGTCTCGTGACTTCGACAGGACTTCGACGTATCGCCGCGGAACCGTGTTTCCGGGCTTCGCGCAATCGCCGCGCACGAAGACCGGTTGCTCGAAGCCCGGCCCGCCGTCCGAAATGCCGGCGATGACTCGTGGCAATTGCAGTCGAGCCTCGACGGCCCGGTACTGCTTCGCCAATTCCTCGCACTGCGGCGACTGTGAGAGCTTGTTGCTCAGCAACTCGCGTTGCAGCAGCATGTCGAGCCAACGAGCATCGTCGTCGGTCGCATCATTTTCGGCCCAACGCTTGATCGCGGCTTCGATGAGCGCTGCCGTTCGATTGGAAAAGTCTGCGAGAGACGTCGGCTCATTCCCCGCGAACAACGGCCGCAGGTGGGTGACTTCCGGCTTGGGCGGCTCAGGGACGTCGTGCAGCACGACGCGCGTGATGCCGAAATACGAACGAGGATTCTCGGCGGCCTTTTCCCACGGCAGACGATAGTTGTCTTTGTCGCCACCGAGCGCGCTGAGCTGATCGGGAAACTTCGGATTGTCGAACATCGTCATCAGTTCGGCATACGTCCGCAGTTGATCGCGGTCGTCCGGCGGCGAAAACGTGACCCATTGCCAATCGGCAGACGTCAATGCTCGATAGTTTTTGTAATTGAGCTGGCAGTTGTTCGAGACCAACCGCACCGCGCTGCTGCGCTGGCCGACAACTTGAAAGCTGATGTGCTTCTTGCCGAGCGGCAGGACCGGAGAGCGCAGCGTGCCGTTGAGCTTGTCCGACAGCAAATGCGTGAAGCGGCCGGCAGGCAGGATCGCTCGGACCAATGATTCGCCGTCGGTGTGAATCGCGAAGTTGCCGCTTGGCGATGGACCATCCTGCAGACCTTGGCCACCGATTTGCCAATCCACGGCGATAGGCAGTTCGACTGTCGCGTCGGCCACAGTCGAGCTAGCTGTAGCAATGGGCCGAGAGTCCCGAAACGTGACAAACTGAGTTCGATTGAACTCGCTCCGCTCGCGGTCTTCCTTAGCGAACTGTTCGGACAGTTGCTTCCAGTCGGATGTAAAGTCCGTAGCTTGGCCGCCCTCGGCCGAGCGTTTTTGGTCGGCCGAGGGCGGCCAACCTACGAGCCTGCGCCACGGCTCGAACGGATCGTCGAACGGCTGCTTTTCGGAGGCCAGTGTCGCGATCCACTTTTCCAGCCGCTGCGGATCAAGTCCTTTTGACAACTCATCGGCATCCGCTCGCTTCTGTCGTTTGGCCTGAGCCGCTTGCATGTAGCGGGCGATCTGTTGCGTCTCTCGAAGCCAAACGACGGCGAGTTCATTCCGAATTTCGCCCTTCAGTTCTCGCAGCCGCTGCTTGAGCGTTTCATTCACATCCGACGCGTCGATGCAGTGGCTGACCAATCGCGAACTCCGTAGCACACCGAGCAGTGCGTAATAGTCCTCCATCGAGATCGCATCGAGTTTGTGGTTGTGACAGCGAGCACACGCGACGGTGGTCGCTTGAAACGCCTTCGTCAGCGTGTCGATCTGATTGTCGATGATGTCGTATCCCAGCGACGTGAGGCTGATGCAGTCGTCATGATTGACCTCGCCAAAGCGGTAAAAGCCGGTGCCGATGACGGATTCATTGAACCCTTCCGTCGGACGCCAGCGGGCCGCGAAACGCCCAGGGCGAGGGCCGAACGCAGAAGCAGGGCTGGGAAGCAAATCTCCCGCGATGTGTTCACAAATGAATTGATCGAACGGCACATCGTCGTTGAAGGCTCGAATCAAATAGTCGCGATAACGCCAGGCGTGATGGACCTCGTAGTTCCATTCGTTGCCGTGAGTCTCGGTGAAACGGACGACGTCCATCCAATGCCGCGCCCAACGCTCACCGAAGTGCGGCGAATTGAGCAGCGAATCAACCAGCTTCTCGATCGCTGCACGGGAGGGCGAGGCTCCCGCCGAGCCGCAGTCGCGGAGAAACATCGCGAGTTGTTCCGATGTCGGTGGCAGTCCAGTCAGCACGAGGCTCATCCGCCGTGCGAGCGTTCGAGCATCCGCAGCGTCAGCCGGCGAGAGTCCTTGCCGTTCCAGTCGGCTCAGCACAAAACGATCGATCGGCTGATCGGACCAATCCGCCTGTCGGGGTCGGGGGACTTCCGGATTTTGAACCGGTTGCAGGCTCCACCACTTCGCGCGCTGGCGCATCGTGTCGGCCCACGATTCGGCGATCTTCTTCGATGCTGGTTTCTCTCGTGGATCGGGTGCGCCTCGTTTGATCCACTCTTCCAAGTCTGCGATCGCCGCCACGGGCAGCTTGCCCTTCGGCGGCATCTTCACCGACTCGTCGGTGTACCGGATCGCTTTAATGAGCAAGCTCTCGTCAGGCTTGCCGGCAACGATCGAGGCTCCAGAATCGCCACCCTTCCGCACGCCGTCACGACTGTCGAGCAGCAATCCACCGCCGAGCTTTTTTGAGTCCGTCGCGTGGCATTCAAAGCAATGAGCGACCAACAGCGGCCGGATTTTCTTCTCGAAGAATTCGTTGCCGGGATCGTCGGCGTGCGCTCGATCTGACGAGCAGATCGCCGCGAGTGATGTCGCTGACAGAATGACGAGAGTTCGCAAAGCGATCATCAGAGTTTTCCGGCACTGCGGGTAACAGGCGGGACACTTTCGGGGCGAGTCATCGTAACCCGAAGCGCCAGCGAGGGCGAACGATTTCCAACTCTCTCCATTTGGAGCCATCTGGAGCATTCGCCCTCGCTGGCGCTTCGGGTTAGTTTCGTCACCGGTCTCTCAGACGGTCGTGACGTCGCGGGAACGCGGATGCTCGATCACCTGGCCGCTGTGCAGTTGGCCGCTCATAGCCGACGGTCGCCACAAGGCGGGTGCATCGAAGCATTCCGGATCGAGCTTCATGTCGGTGACGAGCACTCCGGGGCGATGACGCGGCAAGCGGCCGACGATCAGGCCGTCGGGCCGAACCGTGAAGCTCCCCCAGCAGGAGGGGCGCGCGGTGCTGTTGTTCGCGCTGAACCAGAAATGATTCTCGGCCGCTCGGCACTGCATCGTCGCGGGGACGATCGTTTTCCAAATGTTGTATTTCGGATCGGCGGCGACCGTCTTGCGAGCATTGTGAAACGACTGGAACATGACCTCGACGCCGAGCTGTTTGTAGCCTCGATACAGTTCCGGAAAGCGATAGTCGTAACAGATCGCGACTCCGCAGGTGATCCCTTTGACCTGAAACGTGACGAACCGATCGCCCGGCGAGTAGTGACACAGATCGAGCGTCGCGTTCTTGCCGCCGGCTCCGGTGCAGAACCGCTTGTCGTAGCGATCGACGATCTGCCCCTTCGGATTGATGACGTACACGCAGTTGTGCGGCTTGTGCTGCGCATCGAGCCGATGCGTCGAGCCGAGCAGCACCCAAACTCGATGTTCCTTTGCAGCGGCCATCACGTCGCGCGTTGCGGCGGCAAGAGCCGTCCAATCCAAGTCGGCGATGCCGGGGAGATCGACTCCCGCATAGCCGGACAACGCACACTCGGAGAAATGCACGACGTCTGCCGATTGCTCGGCGGCTTGGGCGATCTGCTTCACGGCACAGCGACGGTTGTGTTCGACGCGGCCTTCGACGGAGAACTGGCAAGTAGCGACGCGAAGCGATTTCATCGGCAGAGTCCTCTCACGAACGAGTCTTGTGGCAGTGAGCGAGCAAGACATACCATCGGCGCATGGAAAAATCACTCGATCGAAAGCTCGCCGCGATTCATGCTGACCCCAGCGGCTGCAAAGAGTTCATCATCGCGGATGCGAAGGACGCCGACATGGGCTTCTCGATCGGCGCTGCCGGCAAGTCGCCGGAGCGGCACGATGGCGAAGTGCGGTTCAAGACGTTGGCTCAGTACCGGCAGCAGATTCGCGAAGTGATCGATCAAGGGGTTGTGGACATTGTGCTGATGTCGGCCAGCACCAGCGAAATGCTGACAATTCAGGAGCGGCTGTTCGACAATTCGCACATCACACCGGCGGCGCGCGCGACCGACGCAACCGACGTT
>CAZILR010000334.1:0-6302 GCA_964539995.1 uncultured Planctomyces sp. | reverse complement strand
GCGATGCGACGAAAGGCATCGACCAGTTCTTGCCGTCCACCGTAATTCACCGCGAGGCAAAGTCGCGTGCCACGATTGTTGCGGCTGATCTCCACGGTCTTCGCGACTTCCCGCAGCACGCCGTCGGAAAGTCCTTCGCGACGGCCAATCATCGCGAATCGCAAATCCTGGCGCATGATCTCGGAGCGTTCTTCGACGAGGTACTGTTCCAAGAGGCGCATCAGCATGTCGAGTTCGCGTTGTGGGCGTTTCCAGTTTTCGCTCGACAGGCAATACAGCGTGAGTTGTTCGACGCCGAGCTCCGCGCACTCTTCGATCGTCTCGCGGACAGAGCGGACTCCGCGACGGTGCCCTTCGATGCGAGGAAACCCGCGTGATTTCGCCCAGCGACCATTCCCGTCCATGATGATTGCGATGTGCCTCGGCAACTTCTCGGCCGAGAGGCCTAAGTTGCTCAATCGGCGAGCCGCTTTGATCGGATCGAAAGGCACGGGGTTCATCGCCTCGTCAGAGGGCGGCGACCGGAACCAGCGGCTCGACGACCGGCTGCGTGTCTTCCGTTTCGGCGATCATGCCGCCGTCTCCATCGCCGAAGTACACCACCTCTTCTCGGTAGAACGGAGCTTGATTTGGTGTTTCAATTCCCAGTCGCACGCGGTTGTGCTGAATCTCCAAGACTGTCACTCGAACATTGCCATCAATCACCAATCCCTCGTTGACACTGCGGGAGATGATCTGCATATCGGTTACCTCTGAAACGCTGGAGGAGATGAAAAGAACGACCAGAGAATGTGAAGCGCTGCGGCATTCTGACTTCGGTATCGCGGCAGAGCAAGCGGCCAACATCACGAAAAAAATCTTTGTCCGAGAGCGTGATTAAAATCTTGACAGATGGAACTCACTCAACACGTTGACGATTTCGAGCAACCACTTTTGTGGAACAACCTCGGCGTCTTAGCACAAGCGATCGGATGAAATGGCAAACACTTCTTCACAGCGACGCAAGCTGATCATCTCTCCGGAAATTGACGGCGAACGATTGCGGCGTCTGCGCAAATGCACCGACAGTCTGGAGTTCATCAACTGTCGCGACATCGCGCAAGCTCGTGAGTCGATTCGCGACGCGGACGGTTTCTTCGGGAAGCTGACCCCGGAACTGCTCGCGAATGCTCGGCAACTTTGCTGGGTTCAGTCGCCGACCGCGAGCCTCGAACACTACCTCTTCCCCGAATTGATCGAACATCCGTGCGTGCTGACGAACATGCGCGGACTCTTCTCCGATGTGATTGCCGATCATGTGCTCGGTCTCGTGCTGTGCTTTGCCAGGAACTTGCACTCCTACATTCGTCGGCAATTGCGAGCGGAATGGGCACCGGTCGGCGGTGAATCGGAGCGGTCGGGTTTCAGTTCTGGACCGGCCGAGGTCTCGGAGATCGACCGACGGCATCAACACCTCGCCGACTGCACGATGGGAGTCATCGGTGCCGGAGAAATTGGCCGCGAAGTGCTGCGCCGTGCGGCCGCGTTCGGAATGGCGTTGCGAGCGATCGATCCCATTTGCCGTAGTGTGCCGGAAGTGCTCGATGAGGTCTGGCCAACTGACCGATTGTGTGATCTCTTGGCCGAATCGGATTACGTCGTGATTGCCGCTCCGCACACACCGGAGACAGCAAAGCTGTTCCGCACACCACGATTCGAGGCGATGAAGCGCTCGGCGGTCCTGATCAACATCGGCCGCGGCGCGATCGCCGATCTGGCCGACCTGACCGCCGCGCTGCAAAACGGGTTGATCGCCGGTGCGGGCTTGGATGTCTTCGAGACCGAACCGCTGCCAGCCGAACATCCGCTGTGGGGCATGGCGAACGTGATCATCACGCCACACATCGCCGGCACATCGCCGCGCATTGCGGAGCGTCACTTGGCGACGTTGTTGGAAAATGTTCGCCGGTTTGCCGCGGACGAACCACTGTTGAATGTCGTGGACAAACGAAAGTGGTTTTAGAAGACTGACGAAGTCCTCTTCGCCGGCTTGGATTTCTACTGCACGACGGACACTGGTGCTCTCAGGATGTCAGTTGACTTCACCGTCGCTCCACACACGCACGTCGCCGTTGTCCTCGACTTCAATGTGGATCGTTTGTGGATGACAGCAGACCGGGCAGTCCTCCACGAATTCTTGCGACTCACCGGCCGAGACATCGACTGGAATGACAATCTCTTCACCGCAGACATCGCACACATAAGACGACTCGACCATTGGCTCGCGACGTTTTCGGCGGCGGCGCTTCATGCTGTTTCTTTCTTCGACCCCAAAACGCGAGCAGTTCGATGAAGGCCACCAGCGGCAACACTCTGATTCGATTCTTGGTGCATGTCGCTGCCTTGTCGGTGTTGAGCGTGAAGCCTTAGTCTGCTCACGAGAGTGACAGACTAAGACCGCCCCTTCGATCTGACAAACGGTGACGCATGGCGGAAGTGTTCGACGTGATTGTGCTAGGAGTCGGCGGCTTCGGCAGCGGAACGGCGTATCATCTTGCGCGGCGCGGTTTGCGAGTGCTTGGCCTCGACCGCTTCGGCCCGGCTCATGACCAAGGCAGCTCGCACGGCGAAACACGCATCATCCGTAAGGCGTACTTTGAGCATCCCGACTACGTCCCGCTGCTGCTCCGAGCCTACGACCTGTGGGCGGATCTCGAAGCCGAATCGCAACGGCAGTTGTTTTGGCAATGCGGCTTGATGCTTGCGGGCCTACCGGACAGCGAAGCGATCTCTGGCGCGAGACTTTCTGCGAGTCAGCACGGACTGACGATTGAAAACCTTTCGGCATCCGCAGCAGCGAAACGCTGGCCAGGATTTCGAGTTCCCGATTCATTCGATGCCGTCTTTGAACCGGATGCCGGCTTTTTGAAGGTCGAAGACTGCGTGCGCACGCACCTCGATCGGGCCGTCGCTCACGGGGCGACGCTGCTTTTCGATGAGCCGGTCGTCTCCTGGTCGAGCACCGGTCGTGAAGTTTGTGTTCGCACGGCGACTCGCGAATTTGTTGCGTCGTCGTTGGTCATCACCGCCGGTTCCTGGGCGGCGTCTGTTCTTGCCGACCTCGAATTGCCGTTGCAGGTACTCCGCAAACCGATCTTTTGGTTCGAGACGACTTCGCCGACATACAACCTTGATGCGTCGATGCCGACGTTCTATTTCGAGATGCCGTCGAACGTCGAATCGCCCTCGACTTTCTACGGCTTTCCTTCACTCGACGGACACGTTCTCAAAGTGGCTCAGCATTCCGGCGGCGAATTCGTTGCCGATCCGTTGCTCGTTGATCGCCAACTGCACGACGCCGATGTTCAACCCATCGCGAATTTTCTGCGAACCTGTCTGCCCGGAGTTCGTCCGCAGCCGGCGCGTCACTCGACCTGCATGTACACAGTCACGCCCGACCGGCATTTCGTGGTCGATCGGCATCCGGAGTTTTCCAACGTCGTGATCGGTTGCGGTTTCTCCGGCCACGGGTTCAAGTTCACGTCGGTGCTAGGCAGCGCGTTCGCCGATTTAGCGACGACTGGCCGCACCGACCTGCCCATTGAATTCCTCAGTTTGAATCGTCTGCGAGCTTGATCTCTGGGAGTTTGAACCATGATCCGTGTTTGTTGTTCGCTGTTGTTGCTGGTGCTCGTTTTCTCCGCGAATGCTCGCGCGGCTGACGATGCCGTCGGTTGGAAAGCTGGCTTCGCACGGGTCGTCATCACTCCCGAAAAACCGATGTGGATGAGCGGCTACGGCGGACGAACTCATGCGTCCGAAGGCAAAGTCCACGATTTGTATGCTCGCGCGGCCGCCTTGCAGGATACGAGCGGCAAGCGCATCGTGATGGTGTCGCTCGACTTGGTCGGAGTTCCCAAAGTCATGGCCGAACGTGTTTCCGCCGCCGCGAAGGCCAAGCACAAATTGGAGCGGGCCGACCTCATGTTTTGTTGCTCGCACACACACTGTGGGCCGGCGCTCGATCAAACGCTGACACACATGCTCGACATGAAGGACGAGGACTGGCAGCAAGTCATGGCGAATCAGAAGTGGCTCGACGCTCGCGTCACCGAAGCAATCGACGCTGCGATGGCCGACCTCAAACCGGCTCGCTTGGCAAGCAGCATCGGCAATTGCGGGTTCGCCTCGAACCGCCGGCCTCCCATCGGCACCGGACCGATCGACCACGAAGTGCCGGTCTTACGAGTCTTGTCCGCTGACGGGTCGCAACTACGCGGCGTGATTTTTGGCTACGCCTGCCACAACACGGTGCTCGGTTTCTACCAGTGGTGCGGTGACTACGCCGGGTTCGCGCAGTTGTATTTGGAGGAGCGACATCCCGGCGCGACCGCGCTCTTCTTCAGCGGTTGTGGGGCCGATCAAAACCCGCTGCCGCGCCGCAAGGTGGAACTCGCTGAACAATACGGCCGAATGCTTGCCCTCTCGGTCGATAAAGTTGTGGCGAGCGAGATGTCCGCCGTCAGCGGCGCGGTCAGCACTCGCTTCCGTGAAATTCCTTTGGAGTTTTCCGTGATTCCGACCCGCGACGAACTCCTGAAGACGGCCGAGGCCACGGATCGCTACCAGCGCACGCGAGCGAAGCTGTTCCTCAAAGACATCGACGCCGGCAAGCCGCTCTCGCCGACGTACCCATATCCGGTGCAGGTTTGGAAACTCGGCGGCGTAACCTGGGTCGCCCTCGGCGGCGAGGTGGTCGTCGATTACTCGCTACGTCTGAAACGCGAACTCGGCCAGGGCCAGACGTGGGTGACCGGCTATGCCAACGACGTGATGGCATACATTCCTTCCGAACGAGTTCTCACCGAAGGGGGCTACGAAGGAGACACGTCCATGATCGTCTACATGCAGCCGTCGAAGTGGAAAACGGGCCTCGAAGATCAAATCGTGAAGACGGTCCAAGAATTGGCGAAGCCGTGACGTAGCCCGACGATCCGAATATCCTGTGGCTATGTCGTTTTTTGCGAAAGTGAGCGTCTTCTGCTTTCTCGCCAGCTATGGGGTGGCGCTGGGGTTGGATGCCGCGCGGCTGTTGAAGCAAAGGCCGGTCGCCCGATGGATTGGGTTGGCGTTCGGCCTCGCCGGGTTTGTGGCCCAGACAGGGTATCTGGTGATCCGCAGCCGGCAGGAGAATCTGCCGCCGCTGCTGAGTTCCACGCACGACTGGCTGTTGGTACTCGCGTGGATCATCGTGCTTTTGCACCTGTTCCTGACGGCGCTGGACCGTGAGTTGGCAGTCGGGTTGTTTCTGCTGCCGGTTGTGTTGTTGTTCGTGTTTGCGTCGTACTTCGTGAGCAAGCAGCCGAACCCACTGATCGCCGAGAATCGCGGATTGGCGATGTTGCACGCATCGCTGCTGGTTGTCGGCATTGCGGGAGTCGTCGGTGGAGTCCTGCTGAGCCTGATGTATGTCGTGCAGCATCGGCGATTGAAACAGCATCACGCCTCGCAGCCGGGAGTTATGCTTCCGAGTTTGGCTCGGCTGGCTCGTTGGAACTGGTGGGCGGTCGTTGTCAGCGTGCCGTTGCTGACGCTGGGACTTGGCAGCGGAGTCGCGTTGGGGCTGAAGTCGCAAAAGGCGGGAGCCGCGTTGTCGTTCTCCGATCCGATTGTGCTTGGTCACGGAGTCGTCTGGATTGCGATGATGTCGCTCTTCGTGTGGTTGCTGACGACTCGCCGCTCAACTGGCAAACAGGTCGCCGCACTAACGCTCTGGGCCGGCGGATTCTTGCTGGTGATTTTGATCGGATTGCAAGTGCTGACTCGCGGCGGACTGACGTCGTTTCACAGCGGAGCGAAGGTCTCACAAACTCGCCCGAAGCGCCAGCGAGCGGTCGAAATGTGTTCGACTCTCGCACCCTCACTCGTGCTCCGGGCTGGTGTCACGTCTGAAGGCACGGAGGTGTCGGCATGAACCTCCAGGTCGTCTACTGCAACCATCAATCGGCAAACTTGTCGATTCGAGAGCGGCTCGCCTTCGCGGGTGACAAGCTAGAAGCCGCGTATCGCGAACTCGCTGGCCGCTTCCGCTCAGCCGAGTTTGTCGTCCTCTCGACGTGCAATCGTGTCGAAGTCTATTCGGCTCAAGAGTCTCCCGACGCCGCACCGACACGCAAGCAGATTGCGGAGTTCGTCTCGGAATTTCATCATCTCCCACTCGAAGATTTTTCCGACGAGTTGTTGGCTGAGACCGGTCCTGACGCGGTGCGGCATTTGTTTCGCGTCGCGTCGAGCCTCGACAGCATGGTGCTCGGCGAACCGCA
>CAZILR010000333.1:0-6302 GCA_964539995.1 uncultured Planctomyces sp. | reverse complement strand
TGGTCTCGCGAGACGACGTGGTAGGTTCTCGACGGCAGCCGTCCCTCACCCTAACCCTCTCCCAGAGGGAGAGGGGACAAGGCATGAACGATGCACTCGGCCGTTGATGGTTTCTTGCGTTCGCTACGCATCGAGCGGAATGCTTCGCCGCTGACGCTGAAGTCGTATGCCGAGGACTTCAACAGTTTCTTCGACTACTTGCAGGATCGTGTCGGCCGCATCCCGGAGCCGTCGGAAACCGACATCACGATGCTGCGTGGCTACGTCGCGTACCTGCACGAGTGCCAGTACGCGAAGACGACGATCGCGCGGCGACTCGCCTGCCTGCGGAGTTTCTTTCGGTACTGCGCTCGCGAGAAGTTGGTGACCTCAAATCCTGCAAAGGCGCTCCGCACGCCGCGCACCGGACGCAAGTTGCCAAGCTTCTTGACGACTCAACAGACGGTCAAACTCATTGAGGCTCCGCCGACCGACGAGCCTTCCGGCCTGCGCGATCGAGCGATGCTGGAAACGATGTACTCGGCCGGGTTGCGTGTCGCCGAGTTGGTCGGATTGAATCTGTCCGATTGGGACCAGGATGCAAACGTGCTGCGCGTTCGTGGCAAGGGACGCAAGGAGCGAATCGCTCCGGTCGGACGCCACGCCAGCACGGCTCTGCACGAATGGATCGCCGTGCGCGAACTCGCGGAGGATGCTGCCCCGGAAGATCGCGAGGCGGTGTTCCTCAACCGATTCGGCAAGCGGCTGACCACTCGCAGCGTCGGCCGCATGTTGGAGAAGTACGTCAAAGCGAACGGACTCGACAGCACGATCAGTCCACACTCGATGCGACACACCTTCGCGACTCACATGCTCGACGGCGGTGCGGACCTGCGCAGCGTCCAAGAGTTACTTGGCCACAAGAGTCTGACGACGACGCAAATTTACACGCACGTCAGCACGCAGCGGATGCGCGAGACTTACGACAAAGCTCATCCGCACGCTCAGCCGGGACGTGGGCGGAAGTGACGCGGCGGAACGGACGTGGGCGTCCGCTCTACGGTTTTGCAAGTGCCGCTTTCACGGCCTCGGCAACATCGTCATCGGTGAATTGCTTCTCGGCGTCGGGATCAATCGCGAAGGTCTTGAGGACTTGCCCTTCACGGTCGAAAAGCCGCAGACAGGGCAGCGCTCCGTTGGGAATCTCGAAGGACTCGAACGATTCGTCGCTGGCTCCGGTCTTGCTGCGCAGGTTGTCGAATGTTGCTTGCTGCTCGGTGAGAAATTTGACGACGTCTTCGTGGGCATCTTCATCGTCCAACGAGACTCCGATCACCGTCAATCCATCAGCCTTGTGTTCTTTCGCCAACGCAACCGTGTGCGGAAACTTCTTGCGACACGGAGCACACCAGGTCGCCCAGTAATCGACCAAGACGATTTTGCCCTTGTGCTTCGCGAGCACTTCGTTGAGGCCCGCGTGATCAACCGCTGGCACTGTTATGCCGGCCCCTTCTGCAGTGCTCGCGACTTCGGAGGAAGGAATGAGCGGCGGTTCGGTTTGCGGTCCGGGAACCTCGGTGTCATTCGATTCGGTATCAGTCGTTTTCGTTTTGGAACTTCCGGCTCCGACCATCGTGTTGTTCGACTCGGAGTTACAGCCGAGATTCCCAAGCAAGCCGATGGCGGCAACCAGCAGCAGAGTCTGTGTCAGTTTTTGAGAGGCCATCAATTTGCTCCTTCATCTCATCTCGAACCAGAGGTCTCAGAACTCGAACCGCATGTGGCGTCAATCGTATTCAATGTCGCAACCAACTTGCCGAGTCTCGGCGACTTCTGGCTGTTTGCCCGCCAGAAGCGCATCGACGGCATCTCGCAGGAATCGCTCGGTGACTTTTGACTCGTCGAGATGGTCGTCGATTTTGCCCATGTAGGCGATGCGGCGTTGTTGGTCGAGTACAAAGACGTGCGGCGTATGAGTGGCTCCGTAGTTCTTGGCGATTTTTTGGCTGGGGTCGATCAGATACGGAAAGTTGAACCCACTGTCCGAGGCTCGCGTCTTCATTTGAGACAACTGGTCGGATGGCTGCTTGCTGACGCTGATGGCGACGAACTCGACCCCTTTGTCGCGATAGTCATCCACGAAGCGAATCAGCCGCCGCTCGTAGGTCTTCACCACCGGGCAATGATTGCAGGCGAAAACGACGACCACGAGCTTGGCGTCTTTCAAGTCCGCGATGCCGTGACGTTTGTCGTCAACGCCGAGTAAGTCGCTCCACGCGGGAGCCGGCTTACCAATGTCGAGCACCTTGTTGAATTTCGCCGCCAGCAGAGTTGATGCCGAAAGAAAAACAACCACTCCAACAACGACACACGCTGCGGCTTCAATCCATCGCACGGTGCGCATCATCGCACGATTCCTCGGTCACTTCTTGGCGGCGGCCTTTGTGGGAGCCGCTTTTGCCGGAGCAGCCTTTGTCGCCGGCAATTGTTTGAGCAAGGCCTTGTACATCGCCACTCGATCCGGTCCATCAAGTTGAGGACTGAGAGCCAACGTGGCGTTGAGCAACTGAGCAGCCTGGCCTGCTTTGGTCGGATCCTTCTGAGCGGCGAGACAGAAGGCACTGTTGTAAACAACCTCGTAGTACGCCGGCGGCTTTTTCCCCTGCGCGCTGCTCAGTTTCAGGCGGATGTTGGTCCACCACTTCACCGCCTCGTCGTAGCGCTTCGGGTCCGCCTCGGCCAAGGCTTGCAGGATGTTTCCTTTTTCGATGAGCGGTTCGAGAGCATTGGGCTGCTCTTTGAGCAATGCCTCGACCTGCTTCAAAGACTCGTCGTAATTCTTCTCGGCACGCAGCAAGCCGATCAATTGTGATCGGACGCGGATCATCGCCTTGGCCGCCACTTTCGCGAACGCCGGGTCGGCGGCCGCTCGGTCGATGATCGCCTGGAATTGGTCACGAGCCTTTTCCGTCAGACCGATTTCTTGGCTGCTCTCGGCGAGGAAGACCAAACCCGCGAGGTCGTATTGCTTCCGTTCGTTGAGCTTCTCTAACAGCTTCGACAACGCTTCGCGGCTGGCGGTCTCGGCGAGTTTCGCGTTGTTGATGCGTCCCTCTTCCTCGCTCTGCTCCGCAGCGATTAGCTCGGCGGCCCCTTTCTTCCACTCGCCTCGGATCATCTTGGCGAACTCGATCAGCACGCCGTTCACTGGCGGAATATCCTCGCCCCCAGCGACCAGGATGTTGCCAACTTCGACGGAGTCATTGACCTTGCCGAGCGTGGCATAGGCTCGCATCGAGTTGACCAAGATCCGCAACGTCGTCTTGTCCATACCGGCCGGAGGTTTGGATTTCAGAGCATCGACCATCGGCTGCAAAAGTTGCAGAGCCTCGTCGATCTTGTCCCCTTCCATGTGGACTTCGGCCAGCAGCAACTGCGTTTCTTGCAGAGACTGCGCCAGCACGGCTCCGCCATTCTCCACTTTGCCGAACGCGACCAGGCTCTTCTCCAGTAACTCGACTGTCTTCTGACGATTTAACTGCACAACATCGGGCTTCGCGGCGTCCCCCTTTTTCTTTTCTTCGATGTAGACTCTCCAATGTGTTTGGCCAGCAAGTTGCAACGCCGTCGGGTAACGATCCGATGCCGGATTCACGCTGGAAAAAATTTCGATCGCTCCCTTGGAGTCCGGTGGAATCGGCAAGAGTTTGAGCTTGCCCTTCGCAATGCGGGCGTCATCCGCCTCTGCGTGTTGCGGCCATTGCTTGAGAAGCAACTCGGTGGATTCATTGATCCGCTCCATTGCAGCGGCATCGCGAGTCTGACCGTACAAGTACAAGGCGATGTTGACCGCCAGCGAAGCGGCCGCCGGAGCCTTCGCGTAGCCCGTGTTCTCTTTGGCGAGCGTCAGTGCGGTCGTGTAGGCTTCAGCCGCTTTGCCGGATTGGTACTGAGCCGTCGCTAACATCATGCGAGTGGCCAGGACACGATTCTTATCCTTCACGTCCGCGCTGAGTTCGATCGCTTTCGCGTATGCCTTCTCGGCCTCCAGCCATCCGTTCTTGATGTCGGCTGGAGCTGTCGCTTCACTGGCGGCCTTCGCAGAGCCGTCTCCAACCGCGATGGCTTCCTCAAACGATGTGAGCGGAGCGTCCGCGCCGCCTGAAGCGAGCCGCAGCAGGCTGATTGCCTCTTTCTGAAACTCGCTGGGCACGGCCTTGATGTCTGCGAGTCGATCCTTCGCTCGCTTGGTGGCTTCCGCAGCCTGAGCTCCCTTGAGCGTCTTGGCCACTTCCAGGTACGCCTTGGCCAACTCCAACGCGATGCCCTGATACCCATTGGACCGCTTGATTCGCTCGTGCCCCTTGAGCCACTCCTCCGCGTCACCAATCAGCTCTTCGTATTTTTTGTTGCGGCCGAGCAGCATTAACCGAAAGCGATTGACCTCATCGAACATTGCCGCCCATGCGGCTTGTCGATTGTCTTTGTCGGGTGGTCGTGCGGACATGACTTCATCGTAGATTTCCAGTGCGGTGACGAAGTCTCCCATCTCTTCGAGGGCTTTGCCTTCCCACATCTTGGCGTAGATGCCGGTACGCTCTTCTCGGTTCTCTTGGTAGATGCTGTCGAAGCCTTTATACGCGGCCTGGAGAATCTTTTTACGGTTCGGATCGGCCGCCTCGGAGTAAGTGAGACCGACGTTGTAATCGACGGTCGCCACCTTGAAGCGGGCGTTGTACCAAGAGTCCACCAAGGTCAAATAATTGCGTTCGGCTCGCGTGCTGGAGAATTTCTTTTTTCCGGACAGGCTGGCTTGGACTTTGTCGATGCGGTCCTTGTACATCGTGACCGCTTTTTCGTACTTCGGCCGAGCTTCACCGAACAGCTTGCGTGCTTCCGGGATCAAGGTCTCTTTCTTCGTCTTGTCGCGCTGCGCCGTCAGCAAGGTTTTCTGAGCACGAAATAAGGAAATATCACCAGAGGTCATCTGAGCCGATGCCGCTTCCTCGTGGTCGGCCTGTTCCTTGAGGAACTTGTCGAGCGCCTGTTGAGCTTCGAGGATGTACTTCTGCTGGAGATCGACGTTCGGAGTCTCATTCGCCGCGACCCGCAGGCTGCGAGCCAACTCCAGATCCCAGGTCGTCTTCACATCTTCTGGGAGATCCGGCCGCTCTTTGATTTGGTTGAGGTAATGCACCGCCAAATCGCCGTGACCTCGCTCGTGCAAGCCGCGCAGGAACCCAATGAAGTCTTCGTCTGCACGCGCTGGATCGGCCAATACTCCTGCCGAAAGAACCAAGGCCACCGTGCTCCACCAAGTCAGACGTCGCCACATCATCGTCAATCCTTACTCTGAGGCTCTTGTCCACGAAACTCTGAGAAAAAATCCGACTCTCGCCTGCGAGAGTTCACCAATCAGCCATCAATTCCGCAAGGCTCTGAATTTGACCGAAGTCAGTCCACTTAGGCTGGCTCTCTCACTCGGTCACTATGAGCGAGTGAAGTGCTCCACACAGGCTCTCGAAAAGCATCGCCGAAGTCTTGGACCTATCAAGATCCGTCTTGCAAATTTGGGCTTGGGCTGTTCGCTCCAAGACGACAGGAACGCGACTCGTGAAATGTTGCCGACGGCTCGTGCTCGCAATCGGGCACTTGGCGATTTGAGCCTCTCGTCCTGTGCCGATTTGGCAGCGACCACCCGGCGACACGTCGGGTTTCACCCCGGTTGGCAGCCATTCCAGCAATCGCCCCGCGACGCAACTCTAAGGCATTTTGTCTGTTGGAATCCTACGCCCATTTTGGCCCGTGATTCGCTAGCCCTCGCGATGCCTCAAACTGTTGCCAAATTTTCGAGGCATTTCCGTCTGATCGATGTGCTTGTTCTTGAGGAGACACAGATGGCCAAGGCCGCCGCGAAGAAATCCGAAAAGCTGGTCCCGCTGGGGGATCGCGTGGTTGTGAAACGTGCCGAAGCTGAGACGACAACGCTCGGCGGAATCGTGCTGCCGGATTCGGCCAAGGACAAGCCGCAACGCGGTGAGGTTCTGTCAGTCGGCGAAGGCTATGTCCGTCGTGACGGCAAGAAGGTCGCGCTGACCGTCAAGGCCGGCGATCGCATCCTCTTCAGTTCCTACGCCGGCGACGAGATCAAGGTCGGCGACGAAAACTACTTGCTCATGCGCGAGAGCGACATTCTCGCGACGTTCTAGTTCGCATTCCCGTAGGGTGGGTCGAGTCATCGAGACCCACCAATCAGCCAACCGGCGCGGGGGGTGGCGCAAGCGCGCCCCCCCCCAACGTTAGAAAAAACATCACAAGCGAGT
>CAZILR010000332.1:0-6306 GCA_964539995.1 uncultured Planctomyces sp. | reverse complement strand
CCCAGGCGTACCTGACCAGTACGGAGCTGGCCGAGCACCTCGGGCCGTTCGAGGGCTACGAGGCGGATCGGGAGAACGTGCTGAAGGTGCTCAACCAGCATCGTGAAGCCGCGCGACAGCAAGTGTCGGTTGAGCAAGTCGCGAGCTTCTTCGATCGAGTAGCTCTGCTGAGTGACGAGGTTCAAGTAGTCGTTGGGTAACTCTTGCCAATCGAGGCTCTTCTGCGAAGTCTCGCCCAACCAATCGAGCACATCCGGCCAAGGCTGTCCCTTGAGATTGAATTTGACGCGACCGTTTTCATCGGGCTTGAGATTCTTCAGCTCATCCGGGTTTGGAGGCGTGAGCGGCTTCGTCGGCCGAGTGGTCAGCGGTGACGGGCCGTCCTTTTTCTTCTCCCCCTCTTTCGGAGCATTGGGGTCCGCCGGTTTGTTGGGGTCACCCGGCTTCGCCGCGCCCGGAGGCGCGTTAGGGTTCGGCTGTCCTGCCGCGCCCGGCTGAGCAGGCACAGCGCCGTCAATCACTTGGACGGCTCCTCCTTCAGTACGGATGACGGCTCGTTTGGGTTGAGCCAGCGCCGGCAGAGCGGTCAGCCCCATCACCAGCGCCACAAACAACACTGGCTGAATCTGTCGGGGAGTCAGAAGCATGAATGGCCCCAGTCCTGAGCGATGAACATACGAAGGAAGCCGTTGGAGTGCGGATTATGCCGTGCCCTGTCTGAGCCTCGCAACACCCTACTTGGTTCCCGGCAAGCCGGAGAATTTCAAAGACTCCAACCAATCGGAACTGCCGGGACGGTGATTCCAGGCAACGATCCCGCCTGTGACCGCGATTTGTCTCGCAAATTGCCGCAATCTTGGTCCCAAAGCCGATCAAAACGACGTAACTGCGGCTGAGGACGAAAACCCGGCGTGACCAACGGAGTGGACTTGGTTTTTGATCCGTGCCCCTCAGGAGTCTGAAATGCCCGCCAGTCATGTAGAAGATGCCTCGCTGCTCGAACCGCGTCGCCGCAAAGCCCCGGCCACTCGGCCAGCCGCTGCCCCGGAAACGAATCCGTCAGCTCGCAGTGTCCAACCGACCGCCGCCTCAAAGATCCTCGGAGCCAAACCAACTCCCTCGAAGAAGGCTGCTGGTTCGGGCATCCATCGGATGATCGGCCCGTTCTTGCTGGAGAAGAAACTGGGCGTTGGGGGCATGGGAATCGTCTACAAGGCGACGTACACGAAGAACGGGGCGGACTGCGCGGTCAAACTTCTGCCGTTGGTCCTGTCCGGCAACCAGATGCTCGTGGACCGATTCGAGCGCGAGATGGTGATCCTCAAAAAGTTGAAGCATCCGCGCATCGTGCAGTTTTACGGAGGCGGCGCACAAGACGGCCGGCACTTTTACGCGATGGAGTTCATCGACGGCGGTACGCTCGCGGACCTGCTCCGAGACAAAGGCCGACTCCCTTGGCAGCAGGTCATCGAATACGGCGTGCAGATTGCCGAAGCACTCGAACATGCTCACGAGCACGGCATCGTGCATCGCGACCTCAAGCCGGCGAATTTGTTTCTCGGCCAAGACGGCAAGCTGCGGCTGGGAGATTTCGGCATCGCCCGCGATTCCGACGCGACCGCACTGACCGCCGCCGGCTCGACGGTCGGCACACATGCCTACATGGCTCCGGAACAGATCACCGGCAAGCAGCCGATCAGCAACAAGACCGACTTGTACGCGCTGGGTTGCGTACTGTTTGAAATGCTCACCGGCCGCACGCCGTTCCAGGCGACTGCTCCGATGGAGTTGATGCTCAAGCACATCAACGAGCCGGCTCCGAAAATCCGCGCTGAGGTTCTCGACTGCCCGGTATTCCTCGAACAGATCGTCCATCAACTACTGGAGAAGTCGCCGGACAAACGGCCGCACGACGCGCTGATGGTGCAAGTCGCGTTGGAAGAAGTCGTCGCACGAGTCGCCGCTAAAACCAGCACGATGTCGCAGATGACGGCCGGAGCCGGCCAGACCTCGATCGACATGTCGCAACTCGCGAACGCCGACGAGCTGAAAAAACTGCTCGGCAAGAAAAAGAAGAAACGCAAAGCCACCGGCCCGATCTGGGAACGCGGCTGGTTTCTGGCGACGTGCTTGGCCGTGATGCTCGGCGGAGTCGCGTGGACGCTGATGCCTCCGTCGGAAGCGACGCTGTTTGCTCGCGCGCTGCCACTGATGCAGACCGATGATCCCGTCAAATGGCAAGAGGCGAATGATCTGTACCTCAAGTCGTTACTGGAGCGTTTCCCGAATGGCCAGCACGCTGACGAGGCTCGTGACCTGATCGACAAGCTGGAGATGCACCGCACCGAACGGGGCATCGAAACCCGCCTGCGACTCGGTCAAGACCCGAAGCACGAAGCCGAGCGGCTGTTCCTGCAAGCTCGCGAACTCGAACGCTTTGGCGACAATCTTTCAGCCCGCGAGCAGTACCGCGCGATGATCGACTTGCTCAAAGATCGCGAGCAAGACCGCTCGTACCGCAACCTCGCCAAACGGCAACTCGCGTTGTTGGAGAACGCCGGAGACGGCAACGTCGATCGCAAACAAATCGTCAACGACGCCCTAAAGAAAGCCCGCGAGCAGTTCCTCGGCGGCAAGACGCACGCCGCCGAAGAAACCTGGCGAAGCATCATCAAGCTCTACGACGGCAAAGCCGAATTCGCCGAAGAAGTCGCCGAAGCCCACGCCGGCAGAGCAGGGCGGCTGAGCGAGCAATAACGCATCATCGATCAATTTGCACGGACACAATCGTCGGCGATTCATGGCTCTTCAACCGGCCAAAGCCGAAGTCGGTAGTCAGTCTTTGGTCCGACCAGTTCTAGTCGCTTGCCGGCCTCGTCGAGGAATTCCCAAACCCCGCCCGGCTTCTGCCGTGATTCAATTTGTGACGTTCCAGTCTTTGTCACGAGAAACGGCGTCTCCTTCCTGACGACGACATGCACATCGCCACGTTCCTCCGAGCCGCGAGTGGCGTCTTCTGGAAATCCGTTTGGGAAATAATGGAACGGTCTAGCGCTTGTGGGATCGCGTGGGACTTGTACGAAGTAAGTGGGGACCAGTTCGTTGAGACTTTTCGGATAGCGGTCTTGCTCACGATAAAAGTCTGCCAATGCCAAAAGCAACATGGTCGCTCGGAAGGACTCAGCACGTCCCCAGAACGTGTCTCCGGTCATTCTATTCAAGCCTCCCCACCAAATCAGATTAGGAGGTAACAAGGTCGTGTGAAGGATCGTCATCTCTGTGGAATTGTGATCGTACCGGCTGGCCGCAAGCAACTTGATCCTCCGCTCCTCTTCTGGAACCAGTCCGATCTGATCCAGAACCAGCCAAGCGTGCAGCCGCACGGCTCGATCCGAACGCCATCGCTCCCACGGCAGCACGCTCCAAAGCTTCCACAGAAACTGCGATTCATCGTCCCAACGTCGAGCGAAGCTAGGGTTCCGCTCGACGAACTCTTTCCAGCGATGTTCTCCCCGCAACATCGACTGTGATTCGAGCAACTCGCGATGGACGTTTCGTTGAATCGCTTCGGTGTGGGCTGCGATTTCCTCTAGCTTGCGAATCGCCATGAGGACTCGCTCGCGAGTTTGATCCTTACGCCGCCCCCAACGAGCCACCGTCTGCAACAAATAACTCTCGTGATGACTCCCCGTACCACCGAAGTAGCCGACATCCTTCGGCAGCGTGGCTCGCAGATCGAACCGTCGCTGCAGCTCAAACGCAACTTCAATGTCGTCCCACGCCTCGTCCAGTGAACCGTTCTGCCGCGATTGCTCAGCCTGTCGCATCATCAGCCACGGGAGTTTTTCGAGCCGCTCCGGATTCCAATTGTCCGGGCGCGTCGGCAAGTCGTCTTCAATCAGCGCCAACGGAGCCGGCGGCGAACGGTGGGCTTCACGCAGCAATGGCACCAAGTTGACATGCAGCGCCAGCCAGTCTCGATGGAATCCCGCAAGCGATTCAGCGGAGATTTTCTGGTAGTTCCAATCGGGGTGCTCCCGTTTGAGCCTTTCGTTTCGCTGTGGAAACGTTTCGAGCGTGTCATCGCCTCGCTCGATCTCTGCCAATGCGCGGCGATAAATCGCGAGCGTTTCTTTCTCGGCCGGCGTGAGCCGAGCCAAGACCTGCGACGTCTCGTCCCATTCACGGGGCAGTGTCACGACCGGGATTTGAACAACGCGATAGGTGGCACAACTCGCCAACAAGAGCGCGATCGGAACACCCAAACCCAAGGCCGTTCGCCAACGAGCGATCCGATCCCGACGTTCCTCGACCCAGTCGTTCGCCTTCAGCCATGTCACGAACAGTCCGATCGCGGGCAATGAACCGACGGTCCACCACGTCGGAGCCAGCCACGAAGTCATCCAGATACCCCACATGCCGCCGACAATACACAAGCCCATGCCGACGCCAATCGCCATCGCCGTACTGCGAAACAACATCGCCGTCAGTTGTCCGGCGGAGTAACACAGCCAGGGGATGATGGTCGCTCCCATCACGAGGATCGCTCGATGATCGGGCGGGAGCTGGATCGTGGCATTGGCTTGCTGTCCCTTCCAACTCGTGATCAGGCACAGCAGCGCGATCGGCGGCAGCCACAGGATTTGTCGGCACAGCCACATGATGCGCGGCGAGCAACCATGTTCCGTCAAGTATCGGAATCGGCCACCCCATTGCTCTGGAGCGAACGCGAACAGTCCGAACACGAAACAACCAAAAAAAGAAATCCAAGCCAGCAATCCCCAATCGTTGGGGACTCGCATGGTCAGGAAATTGTACCCGTACCACGCGAGAACTCCCGCGATCACCCAGCGTCCATCACGCCAACTCAGCCACAACAACCGTGACCAGCCGATCTGGCGCTGGCCGGAATACAGCGGCAGTTCCACGTCCGAGGGGTAGCTCGGCACGAAGTCTGGCTTCCAACGGAATCGCCAACTCGGCAACCGCAAACGGTCCTCGAACCACAGCCGCCCCAGCATCACGTCCGCGACGAGCAGCAATGCCAGCACGACGCAGCGGCTCAACGTGAAGCGGCCATCCTCGTTCAAGAGGTTGAAGACGTCATTGCGACCGCTCGTTAACGACGGCAGCACGATTTGCATTGTCATCGATTGCAACGCGATCGCGGCGATCACGCCCCATAACGGTTGCCGGATCAGCAGCGACGCGAGAATGCTCCAGCCAAACACTTCGGCCATGTAGAGCAGACCGTAGGTTCCGAACCAGGTGCTGCCGCGTGCTCCGTCCCACAGAAAGACTCCGCGAGTCACGATCCACAGCACGACCGTCAACGCGACGCTGCTCACGAAGGCAAATCCGACTTTCGCCCAAAAGACACGAGGCGGATTCGTCGGCAAGACTCGCTGAAAATCGAACACGCCGGTCTCGTGTTCGACCGAGAACATCGTCGCGCAGCAACCCAACAAATAGACCACCGACGCGACAAAGCCCATCGCCATCAAGCCGTTTGCTAGCCCGTCGGACATGGCCAACGGCCGGAAATCTTGATTGAACCAGTTCAACAGCATCAACAAGACCTGCAGCACTGGCGTCGCGATCAACAACGCCAGCCACAACGATCGCTGGATGCGATATTCCTTCCAGACCAATCGCCAGAATTGTGTGTCGGAGGACATAGTTCACCTGGAAGTGCGACGGACGTCGGATGGCCGCCCTCGGCCGTCCTGCATGGCTTCGTTCTCAAACACGGACGGCCGAGGGCGGCCATCCGACGAGTCATTGCATGTACGACGTGAAAATCTCTTCGAGGTTCGGACGGCGGACGGTGATCTCCGCGACGGTTTCGTGGACTCGTAAAGACTCAATGTCCGGCGGCGCGGTTCCGCGAGTCAGAATCTGCCACTGCCGAGCACGCCGCGATTGTCGCAAGACCTCGCCGACTACTTCCGGCGGTTGCGCGAAGCCCTCGGCGAGCGTCACGGTCAGCTCGTTAATCTCGTCCTTCAACTTGTCGAGTCGCTCGCACAGCAGCAGTTTGCCGTGACGCAGAATTGCGACCATGTCGGCGACTCGTTCAACTTCGTGAATCTGGTGGCTCGACAGGAACACCGTCTTGCCGGTCGCCGTGCGGTCCACCATCCGTTCGAGAAACTCGCGCCGCACCATCGGATCGAGACCGGACGTTGGCTCGTCGAGAATCAGCAACTCCGGGTCGTGCCCTAGTGACAACGCGAGCGCGACCTTGGCCTTCATCCCTTTCGACAACTCTTTGATCTTCCGCGTCGCGGGGAGTTCAAACTGAGC
>CAZILR010000331.1:0-6312 GCA_964539995.1 uncultured Planctomyces sp. | reverse complement strand
GACCTGTGAATTGAAAACCCACGGCAAGCCGACGTGTCGCGGAGTCCACTCACTGCTCGTCGATTTTGGAGCAGCCTGCGACCAGAAGTAATCGGCGATCGAACCGAAGTACGGCCAGTGAACCGGATCGCGTGGCTTCGTTTCGATGTCCGTCGTGTAGGTTGGCATGCCACTCAGAGCGTACGCGACGCAGTGCAACGGGAACGGATGCGTCATCGACCGCACGATCGTCAGCCGGTCAGTGATCTTAGACGTCAGCGGCAGTCCCTCGCAGATCGGCACGCCGGAGAGTGCGGACGGGATGCCTTTCAACTCACCTTGAATCTCGGCGGGGGCGTCGTTTTTGGGATCGAACGTCTCGTGCTGCGATGCCGCTCCGAACAGGAACAGCATGATGCAGCGTTTGGCCTTGCCGAAGCCGCGCAGGTCACTGGCCGATGCCTCCGCCGCCAGCGACGCGGCTCGCTCGGCCGTCAGCCCGTACAAGCCCAGTCCGCCGATGTGCAGCAAGTCGCGACGAGTCATCCCGTCGCACAATCGCCGTTGAGAACCCAACAATCGCAACATCGCGGCAGCCTCGGACAAACCGATCTCGGCAAAACGCTTGCACAACGTACTGCCGTGAAAGCGGTCTGTCGAGCACGCAAGTTCGACCGAACGCCGATCGTCACGAAACGACATTGACGGTTCGGATTTTCACGAACAGACTTCCCTCCGACTTCAAATCATCACTTTCATGGAGGGGATCATGCGGAAACGATGGCTCGCTTGGTGTGCCCTGTATTTGCTGGGCTTAGCGACTCTTCCCGGAGTGCTGTTGGCTCAACGCTGGCTGCGAATTTCGGAGGCGAGTCGGCCGAAGTTCACGGACGCGGTGGCGGTCAGTGCCGTGGTAACGGATGCTGTATTGGAAGTGGAAACTGTCGGAGATGTATTCGATAAGTCTGCCTCCGTTGAGCCTCTCCCGGTCAAGTCAAAGAAACCTAGACTGCCAATTGATTTGGAAAAAGAATTTGGCGTTGAAATACCCGATCCACAAGTCGTTCGTCCTCGACAGCCGACTGCGGCAAAGCCTCCGGTCAAGGACGAGTCGGATCGGACAGAAACTCTGGCAACTCCGAATCCGAATGAGGAAGAAAAGGCCAAGCTCACCACGCTGCGTGAGAAACTCAGCGAACTGATCAAGGCCAAGGCAGAGTTGATCAACGAACAAACTCTGTCGCAGGAAGTCTCGACCTTGGAGAAGCAAATCTCTGATCTGCACGCTGCCCAGCAATTGCTCAAAGCGAGACAAATCCTGAACGAGTTGGTTGAGCAGTATCCGGAAAGCCCAGCGGCCATTCGAGCCAAGCGGATGCTCGAAGCATCCGGCATGAAGCCGTCGTCGTGGAGGGGCGAACCACTCAGTCCACTGCCGGAACCTATCGATGGACTACCGACCTATCGCTAGCCGGCATGATCGCCCCTGAATTCGCAGCAACCGAGTTTGCGACCTCGCAGACTCGGTTGCTTTGTTTTCAGCCGCTATCATTCGCCGCTTCGAGCCGTCAGGTCGCGGTACGGTCAACAATTGGAGTTTCGTGATGAAAGTTTTGGTCATCGGCCAAGGGGGCCGAGAGCATGCGTTGTGTTGGAAGCTGAAGAACTCGCCGTCGGTCGAGCGAGTTTATTGTGCTCCGGGAAATGCCGGCACGGCACTGGAGGCGACGAACGTCGATATCGGCGCGACCGATGTCGAGCGGTTGGTGCAGTTCGCGAAGTCCGAGCGGATCGACCTGACCGTCGTCGGGCCGGAAGCCTCGCTGGTCGCGGGTGTCGTCGATGCGTTTCAAGCGGCGAACCTGCGCATCTTCGGCCCCACGAAAAAAGCGGCCGAGCTGGAAGGGAGCAAAATCTTCTCGAAAGAGTTGATGCGCAAGGCGAACGTGCCGACCGCCGAGTTCCGTTCCTTCACACGCTATCAAGATGCGAACACTTACCTTGAAGAGCGTGAGGAAACTCCGCTGGTTGTGAAGGCGGATGGACTCGCATCCGGCAAGGGAGTCTTTGTTTGCTCGAATCGCCAGGAGGCTCTCGATGCCGTGAAGCAGATCATGCTCGAACAAGCCTTCGGCGCATCGGGCAACAAGATCATCATCGAGGAATGTCTGCACGGTCACGAGGCCAGCATTCTCGCGATCGTCGATGGCAATACGATTCTGCCGCTCGAAGCCTCGCAGGATCACAAGCGAGCCTACGACGGCGACACTGGCCCGAACACCGGCGGCATGGGAGCGTACTGCCCGACTCCGCTGATCACCGACAAGCTGATGGACGAGATTGTCGAGAAGGTGCTGGTCCCGACAGTCCACTTCATGAACGTCGAGGAGCGACCGTTCAAAGGCTGCCTCTACGCTGGCATCATGGTGACGAACCAAGGCCCGAAGGTGCTGGAGTTCAATGTTCGTTTCGGCGACCCCGAAACTCAGCCGGTGATGATGCGGCTGAAGTCGGACCTCGGCCTGCTGCTCAAAGCCGCCGCCGATGGCAAGCTGGCCGACTTCGGCCCGGCCGAATGGGATCCGCGTCCCGCCGTCTGCGTCGTGATGGCCGCCGAAGGCTATCCGGCGTCCCCGAAGAAGGGTGCTCCGATCCGCGGACTCGGTGAGGCGGCCGAGTTGCCCGACGCGAAGGTCTTCCACGCCGGGACCGCTCGCAAAGGGGATGACGTCGTCGCCGACGGTGGCCGAGTGCTCGGCGTGACCGCGCTGGGCAGCGACTTCGCCGAAGCCAAGCTCAATGCCTACCAGGCCGTGAAGCGCGTTCGCTGGCAAGGTGGCTGGTGCCGCAAAGATATTTCGGATCGCGCGCGGTCGTATTTGAAATGACACGGTGACACGGTGAGGGGGTGACACGGTGAAAAGTGGAAATCACCTTGTCACCCCCTCACCTTGTCACCCCCTCACCGTGTCAGAGCCGTGACCAACTTCCCCCCCTCCGCGACGCTCGACGTTCTTCAGCTCCGCGCCAAGCTGCTGGCGTTCACTCGCCAGTTCTTTGACGAGTCGGGCTACTTCGAGGTCGATACGCCGACGTTGTCGCACGAGCGTGTCATCGATCCCAACATCGAACCGTTCGTCGTGCCGTGGTCGGCGAGCGAGCGGTTGTACCTGCAAACGTCTCCCGAATTCGCGATGAAGCGGCTGCTGGCGGCTGGGGCCGAGTCGATTTATCAACTCGGCAAAGTCTTTCGCCACGGTGAACTCGGCCGGCTACACAACCCCGAATTCACAATGCTGTAGTGGTATCGCGTCGGCGACACGCACCACGAGCAAATGTGCTTTGTCGAGAAGTTCGTCTCGGCATTCACGAGTGAAGTCGAGCGGCTCGCAACCACTCCCCACTCCCCACTCCCCACTCCCCACTTTGAACGTCTGACCTACGACCAAGCGTTCGAGCGTCATGCTGGCTCGAAAGTTCTCGCGCGATCCACTCACGAGATCGTCTCGCTGGCACGGCGGCTGGGAGTCAGCGCTCCCGAAAGTTTGTTGCCGGATGATCGTGACGGCTGGCTCAATCTTTTGCTGGCGGAGCGTGTCGAACCGCATCTCGGTCACGATCGACCGACGTTCGTCTTCGACTACCCCGCTTCGCAAGCCGCGCTGGCTCGTGTGCGAGGCGAAGGACCAACCGCCGTCGCGGAACGCTTTGAGCTGTACGTCCACGGTATCGAACTCTGCAACGGCTACCACGAACTCACGGATGCCGCCGCGCTGCGCACTCGCATCCGTCACGACGCGAGCACCAGCGAGAAGCACATCCCGGAACCAGCTCGTCTGCTGGCCGCGATGGAAAACGGATTGCCAGCGTGCTCCGGAGTTGCCTTGGGATTCGACCGCCTACTGATGCTCAGCCTCGACCTCGACTCGATTCGACAGGTGGTCCCCTTTCCGTTCGAGGTCGCATGAAATTGGATGATTCCGTCCACTCTTCGCTAAGCAACCAATCGAAATGACTCGCACTGGTGGGAGCAGTGATCGATTCAATCTCACAGCGGGACAGTCGGGGCTTCGTTGCCTGCGAGGTCGATGATCGCTTGAATGCCCGCATCGAACACCGCACGCTGGTTGCGAACGCCGCCGGCATGGCCAAGACACAACGCGCGCGGAGAAATCGGCTTCGTGGAATCTTTCCCTCCGCAATGAGACGACGCGACCGGTGTCGTCGGAGAACTTCAAGCATGCGTTCCTGTCTGATGATGATATTGGCGATGAGTGTCACTGCCTTCGGTGCTCCTTGTGTTGTTCGCGCTCAGGACGTGGCGACGAAGAGTCCGCCGTATGACATCGTGGTTTATGGCGGAACATCCGGCGGAATCATCGCGGCGGTGCAGGCGGCGAAGATGAAGAAGTCGGTCGTGCTCATCGAGCCGTCGAAGCATCTGGGCGGCCTCACGTCCGGCGGGTTGGGAGCGACCGACATCGGCAACAAGGCCGCGATCGGCGGTCTGTCGCGCGGCTTCTATCGAGCGGTTGCCGAACACTACGCGAAGGACGACGCTTGGAAGTGGGAGAAGCGTGAGGGGTATCGCAGCAATCGGCAGTCCGGCGAGACCGAGATGTGGACCTTCGAGCCGCACGTCGCCGAAGCGATCTACCGCGACATGCTGAAGGCCGCGAAGGTGCCCGTCGTCACTGGTCGACTGGATTTGAAGAACGGCGTCGTCAAAGCGGGCGAGCGGATCGTCAGCATCCGGCTGGAGAGCGGGCTGACATTCACCGGTTCAATGTTCATCGACGCGACCTACGAGGGCGACCTGATGGCGAAAGCGGGTGTCTCGTATCACGTCGGACGTGAGGCCAACGCCAAGTACGGAGAAACGCTCAACGGCGTGCAGACCAAGAACGCGACGCATCATCAATTCATCAAGGCGGTCGATCCGTTTGTGAAGCCCGGCGATCCAACCAGCGGTCTGCTGCCGCTCGTCCAAAAAGAACCAACCGGCGAGGACGGAGCGGAGGATCGCCGCGTCCAAACTTACAACTTGCGGCTCTGCACGACTGATGTGGCAGAGAACCGCCGAGCGTGGCCGAAGCCTGCCGACTACGACGAGAAACGCTGGGAACTACTGTTCCGCAACTGCGAGGCAGGCGACACGCGCATTCCGTGGAACCCGATCTTCATGCCCAATCGCAAGACCGACACGAATAACAACTTCGCGATCAGCACCGACTTCATCGGAGCGAACTACGACTACCCGGACGGCGACTACGCGACTCGCGAACGGATCTACAAAGAGCACATCAATTACACCAGCGGCTTGCTGTGGTCGCTGGCCAATCACTCGCGAGTCCCCGAATCCGTGCGGTCGCACTTCCAACGGCTGGGCCTCGCCAAAGACGAGTTCACCGACAACGACAACTGGCCGCATCAGCTTTATGTCCGAGAAGCTCGGCGGATGATCTCCGACTACGTCATGACGCAACACAACTGCCAAGGCCGTGTCGTGGCCGAAGACTCCGTCGGCCTCGCCGCCTACACGATGGACTCGCACAACACGCAGCGCTACGCGAAGGATGGCCGAGTCTGGAACGAAGGAGACGTGCAAGTCGGCGGCTTCAGCCCGTACGCGATTTCGTACCGCTCCATTGTGCCGAAGAAGTCGCAATGCTCGAACCTGCTAGTCCCGGTCTGCCTCGCCGCGTCGCACATTTCTTACGGCTCGATCCGCATGGAGCCGGTCTTCATGGTGCTCGGTCAATCGGCCGCGACCGCCGCCGTGATGGCGATTGACACCAACAGCGCGGTCCAAGATGTCCCGTACTCCAAGTTGCGTGAGCGGCTTCTGGCCGACGAACAAACGCTCGACTGGACCGGCCCGAAACGGACGCCGGGCATCGACACGACAAAACTCCCCGGCCTCGTGATCGACAACACCGACGCCAAACTGACCGGCGATTGGACCCACAGCGCTTCGACCAGCGGCTTCGTGGGAGCCGACTACCTTCACGACAACAACACGGCGAAGGGAGACTGTCGCGCCGAGTTCACATTCAAGATCCCGAAGCCTGGCAAGTACGACGTGCGAGTGGCCTACACCGTGAACCCCAACCGCGCGACCAACGTGCCAATCACCATCACCTTCGCCGATGGCGAGAAGACCGTGAAGCTCGACCAAAAGAAGGAGACGAAGGACGGCTTCCGCTCGCTTGGCGCGTTTCTGTTCGATCCGTCGCAACCTACGAAAGTCGTCATCAGCAACGCCGGAACCGACGGATATGTGATCGTGGACGCGGTACAGTTGGTTGCGGAATAAGTAGGATGGCCGCCCTC